>NZ_JBQTDC010000009.1:0-108290 GCF_052353045.1 Halomonas sp. AOP7-B1-5
TTAACTAACGTTGTAGAAATACCTAATAGATGGGCTACTTCTCGCTGCGTATGACTACCCGACCGGTAGAGTTCAAAAGCGCACCGCGTACGCTCAGGCAGCTCATCCAACGCATCCACCACCAGGGCCAAAGCCTGGCGATCAATCGCGATCACCTCTGGAGAATGTGATGCACAAGAGGCGTTATCCCCCTCCTCTTCTTTTGCAAACAGCGCTGACTCAAATACTGAGCGGCGGCAACGATCAATGGCGAGATTGCGTACCACACGTGACACATAGGATATGGGTTGCTTAATTTCAAAAAGCGTTGTTGCTTCTGAAATTTTCAGATAAGCGTCCTGCACGACATCATCGGCTTGATCAGTATTACCCAATACCTTGGCAGCGACACAGCAGAGCCGGGGCCGCTGATTAACGAAGATATCTTCTAACTCAGCGCTCCAGGTCTGGGTATCCACTGATTGGCCTCCTGCCTCAATTAACACTACGGAATAAATAGCAATAATTATTATTTGCGTTAAGGGGCAGTAAGTCAACCAATGAGAGCTAAGCCAATTTTCATAACGATATACTTGCTGATTTATCTAAGGGCGGCATGCCAAAGGTATGTGCTTCAGGCGTTAATTGTATCTCCGCTCTAACACTTCAACTTAGCCTAATCACTTCGATGCGGTGTTTACCCTCTTTCGAATAAATCTTTTCACTTCACTGTTAAAAATGAGAACCATTAGCACTAGAATGGGGCCATTACTCTTCATCCTTTTGTCAGGAGTCGTTCATGTTCGAGGTCAAAGGCGCCACCTTTGAAATCAATGGCAAGCCTATTCTCAATCCCATTGAGCACACCTTTCACGAGGGCAAGGTTTACGGTCTGATTGGCCATAACGGCTCGGGAAAATCGACGCTGATCAAGCTCATGGCTCAACAACAGCCTAACACTCAGGGCGACATCCTCTTTGACCAGCGCCCGCTGAGCGAGTGGGGCAACCGCGAATTTGCACGCCAAGTCGCCTACCTTCCCCAGCATTTACCCAGCGCCGAAAGCTTGACCGGGCGTGAGCTGGTAGGGTTTGGTCGCTACCCGTGGCATGGGCTTTTGGGCCGTCATACGCAAAAGGATAAAGACGCCGTGGAGCGCGCCATCGCCCTCACCCACACCGAGGCGTTCGCAGACCGCTTAGTGGATACGCTCTCGGGGGGGGAACGCCAACGGGTATGGCTGGCGATGCTACTTGCTCAGGGCAGCCGGTTCCTGCTGCTTGATGAACCCCTTGCTGCGCTGGATATCGCTCATCAAATAGAAGTGCTGGCACTGATCCGCAAGCTATGCGATGAACTGAATTTGGGCGTCATTATCGTACTGCACGATATCAATATGGCTTCACGCTACTGCGATGAATTAATGGCGCTGCACAGTGGTCGCCTGCTAGCCCACGGCACCCCAAATGACATGATGCTTGATAGCACTCTGGAAGCTATTTACGGGCTGCCCATGCAGGTAATGAAACATCCCAATGGAGAGCACAACATCGCCGTTGCCCAATGATGCGCCGCCTGCGTTACGGCCAGTTAGCGCTGGCCTGCGTCAGCGCGCTTACCTCCCTTCAAGTGGCGGCCTCAACCAATATCGTGACGCTGGATTGGACCATTGCCGAAACGCTGATTGCGCTTGGCAACCCGCCTATTGGGCTTGCGGAAATTCCTCAGTACAAGCGTTGGGTGGGTGCCGACCAGCTACCCACCAACGTTCTGGATATCGGCCTTCGCGGCCAGCCCAATCGTGAGCTGATGGCGCAACAAGCGCCCGACCATGTGCTGCTTTCACCGCTGTTTATGCGCTTGAGCGATCAGCTAAATTCCATTGCTCCGGTAACCGGGCTGGCCACCTACCAACGCGGCGACTCTCTCTGGCAGCGCCTGACACGCACCACCCACACATTAGCCGCATTAAACGGCGATGATTCAGCAGCAGTCTCCCTGATCGACGCTGTCGAAACCTACCTGGAGCATCGAAAAAGCCAGTTACAGGGGCAGCCTCCGCTACTCGTCGTACAGTTTATCGATGCCCGACATCTACGCGTATTTGGTAAAAACAGCCTGTTTGAGGCAGTGCTGGAGCGCTTGGGGCTGGCCAGCGCTTGGCAGCAACCCACCAACCAGTGGGGCTTTTCGACCGTGGCGTTAGAGGAACTGCTGAGCTATCCCGATGCCACCCTGGTGGTGGTCGAGCCGCTTCTTACCGGCATGGATAATGATTTTTCTGGCAATGCACTGTGGCAGCATTTACCTGCGGTTCAAGAACAGCGCGTTATTCAGCTACCTGCCGTGTGGAGTTTTGGTGGTTTTCCATCTGCTAAGCGCTTCGCTGATTTGCTCAGCGAAGCGCTGTTAGCCGATTAATCCTGGCTTAGAAGTCCAGTGCGGCGGAAAGCTTGACCGTACGCGGCTCGCCCTGGGTCAGGTAACCACCGGTTGCCGAGGCCCAGTAGTTTTCATCGGTGAGGTTTTCGATGTTGGCGCGCAGGGTTAGCGTGTTCGTATTGAGCGGCATGGCGTAGCGAACGCCAAGATCCCAGCGAGTCCAGGCATCGACTTCCAACTGATTGGCCGCGTCCAGGTACTGGCTGCCGTTCCGTACCGCTCGGCCACTGAGCGTCCAGCCCGGCGCTTGTGGAATGTCCCACTCGCTGCCAAGAACCACGCGATAGTTAGGCACGCCCACCGCGTCGTTGCCCTGGTTTGTACCATCAGTAGTGTGGGTTAATTCAGGATTAATCCACATCGCGCTGCTCAACAGGCGCCAACCCTCCATCGGCTCGCCGTAAACACTTAGCTCCACGCCACGGTTACGCTGCTCGCCATAGTAGGCGTAAACACCGGTTTCAGCGTCAATAAAGGCATTGGGCTGCTCGATTTGAAACAGACTTAAACTGCCGCCCAGGTTGCCCAAATCGAGTTTGGCGCCGACTTCGTTCTGCTCTGCTTCAATCAAACCAATATTCTGCCCGGCATTCACCGCCGTGGTGGGAGCCGTATCACCCGGCTGTAGCGCTTCAATATGATTAGCATAGAGCGATAGGGAGTCCGTCGGTTTCACGACGATGCCATATACCGGCGAAAGGCGGGTATCGCTGAACCGGTTGTCGAACTCACCTTCATAGCTATAGTTGGTGACCTCGATATCCTGATAGCGCGCTCCCAGGGTCAACAGCAGGCGATCATCCAGAAAGCCCAAGGTATCGGAAAGCGATATGCCGCTGTTGCGCGTGCGGCTACGCAAGTTCGGGTCATCCAAATCACCCCCTATCGACCCAGGCTCCCGGAAAGCCACGTCGGCTGGTTGGTAGATATTCGTCAAGGATGAGGAGGCTATTGCATAGGCCGACCGAGTGGTGCGATAGATGCTTGAATAGCCCAGATCCAGCTGGTGGCTGACGACTCCCGTATCGAAGGCCCCGCGTAAACCGGCCTGCCCGCCGACACCCTCAGCGCGATACGGCACGCTCATCTGGCCGACAGTGGCGGCACCATCCGCGCCATTGACGGTGGGCGATCCATAGGTTCCGTTTTCCCGGGTATTGCTGCCACCCAATGCTGCATAGGCCGTCCAGCTGTCGGTCATGTCGTACTCACCGCGCAGCATGGCAAAGTTGGTCTTAAGCTGTGTATTGGCCCATTGGGGTGCATAGTTGGTACTTGCCGAAGGGGCATTGGGAACACTGTCCATACCAGCGCCTACGTGAACCACCGAACGACCGCTTTGGATGGTATGGGCCTGGTGGCCAATATCCAGCGAAGCACGACCACGCTCACCGCGATAATCCAGCCCCACAACGGCCGACGTTGCACGCTGCTCTTCATTATCAATTGCGCTGTCCCCCCGGCCTCGCTCGATACTGGTACGCACGCCGAACTGATTCTCGGTACCAAAACGCCGCCCAAGCTCTACGCCACTTTCCACATAGCCGCTGTCGGTCACCGCGGTAGTCAGCTGGGTGAGGGGTTCATCTGCGGCGCGTTTGGGCTCAATATTGATCGCCCCGCCCACCCCAGAGCCGCTCGGCGACACGCCATTGGCAAAAGCATTGGCGCCTTTAAACAGCTCCACGCGCTCGGCAAGGTTGGTGGCAACCACTTGGCGCGGCAATACGCCGTAGAGGCCGCCATAAGAGATATCATCACCATCAAGCTCAAAACCACGAATCTGAAACTTTTCAGCGAAGTTGCCATAACCAAAACCGCTTTGTACCGAGGCATCGTTGATCAGCACATCCGCCAGCGTTTTTGCCTGCTGATTGTCGATTAAATCTGCGGTAAAGCCGATCACATTGAAGGGTATATCGGCGGCCGCGCGCTGCCCCCAGGTGCCAATACGCGCGCCAGCTGCCACCTGACCACCGGCAAACGCCGAAGTCGGCGTATCGCCACGCGCCGTTGCTTCGCCAATAACGGTTACGGTTTCAAGCGCGGCGTCGTTATTGGGCGCTTGCGCCCATACAGCGCCAGGCAATGGTAAAGCGCCCAGCAGTACAAAGGTGAAAGAGCGCCAGGAGGGGGAAGGCAGCGACATGAGTGTTCCTTATTTTTAAGAGCAATAGGGGGTAACAGCAGGGCAGCGATGCAAAGGCTACAACAAAACAAACTCATTTTCATTTGATATATAGACGCATTCAGCGTTGATCTGATATTTTATTGATATGCATTATCGTTTAAACTGCCCACATTCATGCTTCCCAGCGCCCAGTGTTGGAGTCCGGTTATGTCTTTTGCGTTACGTCAGACTGCAGCTGCCCTGCCCTCGTTGGCCGACTGTTATAAGGGCCCTTTAGCTCCCTTCACTCCCCCGCTGATTGGCACAGAAATACCCGCAGGCGCGATTAAGGCAGCTCGCTGGCGCAACCCCGCATTGTTAGAACAAGACATTTCGCTTTATGCCTCACGCTACCCAGGCGGCGATAAGCGTGCGATCACGTCGCTGTGGTCGAAATGGCATTTTGTTGCGCTAACCGTGCCTACTCTTGCGGCACAACTTATCCTCAACCGCGATTTACCGGTCGGGCTCGATAATGTCCATGTGATCGTTAATGAACAGGGATGTACAAAGCAGCTTTGGCTCCCTGATGAAGGCGTGCCGTTGGATACGCAAGCCCCGGGTAAGCGCTTTGCCAAATTGATTGATCAACACTGGGCACCGCTTATTGAACGTCTGGCCGCCATATCTGGTGCTGCCCCACGGGTGTTTTGGAGCAATGCCGGCGGCTGGCGGCTACCTGAATTTCTACGTGAATGCGCTGGCTGAGCATCCTGAGGTCAATCAAGAGGCGCTCAGTGCCGCACGGGCCCTGCTGGAATCACGCCACCTTAACGGGCAGCGTAATCCCCTGTTTCAGCCGGTGCGCACGTTTACACCCAAAGGCAGTGATGAAGTGAAGCAAGTGCGCAAGCTTTGCTGCCTGCGCTACTTGCTGGATGAGTTCAGCGTCTGCAGTAACTGTCCGCTGGAAGGCTGTGACCGCGTGGCTCGCAAGCGGTCAACGTAAACTAATACGGTTTAATGATTGATCTGGGCGACGGCATCCTGGCTCGCCACATCACGCTGCTCGCCGGTTAGCTCGCGTAGCTGCCCTTGAGACATTTCCAGCAAACGATCTGCGTGAACGAAGTAGCTGTCATCGTGGCTAATCGCAAACACCGTTTTACCCATATCACGCAGATGGGGCAGCAGTTCGCGATAAAATAGCCGCCTGAACTGCGGATCCTGGTCGGCGGCCCACTCATCCAGCAATAGAATGTCCCGTTCCTCGGCGATAGCCAACAGAAGTGCCAGGCGTTTGCGCTGGCCCTGGGAAAGCTGGGTATTGATTACTCTATCGCCCTCCCACTGCAGCTTTTGCTGCATCTGCAGACGCTTTAACCACGTATCGATAAGTATCGGATCGGCTTTTTCACCGCCGGCTTTCATGGCCAGATCAAACTGATGGAAATCGGTAAATACACTGGCAAATCGCGCCCGAAAGGCATGCCACTGCGCAGACGTAAGCACTTGCCCATCGACCTTGATCTGCCCGCTTTGCGGACGGTACAGTCCGGTTAACAGCCGCGCAAAGGTAGATTTACCACTTCCGTTGCCGCCAATCAGAAAGACCTGTTCGCCACGCGCCAGGGTTAAATTGACCGGCCCGACATGAAACCCCTCGCCCTGCTCACCAGAGGGGTAGTGGTAGGTCACATCGACAAGTTCCAGACGCTGCCAGGATGCAAAGGCATCATCGACCTCAAAACCCGGCTGATAGTCGGCAAGCTTCAGGCTTGCCAGCTTATCAAACGCCACCTGGGCGCTAATCAGAGTCGGCCAGGCACCTACCGCCTGAATAAGCGGCGTGCGTAAAAACAGCAGGGTTAATGCAAACGTGGCCGCCACGGCTGGTGTTGCCCAGCCAAGCCCATTAGCCATAAAGAAGACCACACCAATGGCCCCCAACATCATGATGTTGGACCAGTTACCGGCGCTCAGGTGGTACGTATCGGCACGAATAATATGGTAGCGGTAATCCCGGGCATTAGCAGTGTAGCTGTCATCAAAAAAACGCTTTGCCCGGTCGCGGTTTAACGCCAGCTCTTTGCGCCCTTCAATTGCCGATTGGTAGTCTTTATAAAGGCGATCTTCGGTTGCCCGTACAAGATTAAAATGCCGATATACCTTGGATACCAGCACCCAGCCCACCCCCATGGTGAATGCAATCCATACAATGGTAATCACCACCATTTCCGGTGAGAGCCACGCCAAATACGCAACCGAGGCAAGGGTTAACACCACGCCCTGGACGAGCTCGGGCAGGCGCACAAACCCAATGGTGATATTACGCACATCGCTTGAAAGACTCGCCAGCAGCGTGGCATTACCCAGCTGTTCAAGGCGCTCGATATCCGTATCCAGAATGCGTTTGACAAGCCTTGAGCGAAGATCATAAACAAAATGGTGGCCCAGCAAGGTAAGGGCTAATTGGGTAGCCAGAGTCACCACCAGTAGCACCGCCAACAACCCCAAAAACTGAGGTAGCGCTGACATGGGGCTGCCTACCTCTATTAGGCGTTGATTAATAAAGGCAATAACGCCGACCCCCAGGCCCGCGCTCAAAAGGCTTAAACCAATGGCACCTAAAAACGGCCAGCGGTAGTGACGAAAGACAACCTGCAGCAACTCCATTAGCGCTTCCTGACGGGAATATGAGCGGAAGAGTTTGACGTACTACTCCGTCAAGTCAATGCGCAAAGTGATTTTCATTTACAAATGAGGCAGTCCAGACACAGCTATCGGACGGTAGCTTAATAATGCATTAGATGAGCATCTGCGAAATAGCCGTATGGTTCTAGGAAAATGACAGCAAAACAGTACAGCTAAGTGCACCTAACGCAAAGGGCCAGAAGCGGCTGTGGCGATCTTCAGGCAGCTCCTCTTTCAAAACGTTGAGCACGATCCCACCGGCCACAAACGCATAAAGCAGGCTGATAATGGGTTCGCTCACATCCACGCTTAACCCTATCAGCCAACCGACGATAACCGCCGCGGCCAGCACCCAGCGGCCCTTGCTCAAGTAGATATCCCGATGATGACGCACCAGCCCCTGGTCGTTGACCAAAAAGTGCGCGCTCATTGCCAAAAAGAAGAAGATGATGGCGGGAAGTTCATTATTGCGATAAACCAACAGGTAGCCGATCAGCGCGTTATAAAGCGAGAAAGAGCCAATATGTATCCAAAAAACGCCTTTCAGCTTTTGAAAATTAACCGGGTTCTCCTGCTGGCCTTTATGGGAGTACTTGGTGGCGACTTGCTCAAGCCCATAAAACACCGCCAAACCAATTAACGCCACGATATAGGCGTTATGCTCCAGCACCGCCAGCAGGCCATGGGCGTTAATGGTTTCGTGGGCATCGCTTAGAGCAGGAAAGATATGGATAAAGACATAGGCAACAGAAACGCCACCCGCTAACGAAAGCCAGGCGCTGCGGGGCACAGCGCTTAGCTTACGTAGCCTGCTGGCGAAGATATGTACGGCAGCCAAACCGATAATGAAGGCAATCTGCAGGCCCATATATCATCGCTCCCTGCGAGGGTTTGGGCTTGAAACCTAGTCGCTTAAAACTAGTCACTTAAAACCTAGTCATTTAAAACCTAGTCGAATAGGCTCATACGTTTGGTGACGTTATCGTGCTTTCTTCGCCAGTGAAATAACGCACCCGTCACGTGCAGCACGATCAATACCAAAATGGCCCAGCCAAGACGCCCATGCCATATATAGAGTTGGTCAGAAAGCGCTGGGCGCTCGCTAATTAGAGCGGGCAGATGCCAGTGAAAAAACTCAACCGGGTACCCACCGCTGGCAGTCGCGACCCAACCCAGCAGCGGCATAATAACCAGCGCCAAATAAAGCAGATGATGCACGCTAGTGCTGACAATGCGCTCAAACGCATTCAAGGGCGGATCATGATCAGGCACCACAAACGCCAAGCGGGTAATAATGCGCAGGGTCATCAGCAGTAAAATCGTTAAACCCAAGGTTTTATGGCTGGTATAGAGCAGGTTAGTAAGCGTATTGCCCACCAGCGTCACCGTACGTTCATAGCCGACCGTTCCGATGGTTAAACCACTGGCCAAGGCAAGCAGTACGGCGCCCGCCACCAGCCAATGCAGTACCCGGTGTGGATAAATGTAGTGATCCAGCTCGTGCATTGAGCACTCCTAGCAGCAACGTTATATGGCGTTTAGTCTAGCTATATTAAGTCGATTAATCATTCAACGCTTGGCGCTTGATCTTATAGCGCCTCACTAGGGGCAGCTAACTGTTCACGGATCAACTCACCTAAACGCCGGGCCGGCTCTGATGGCCGGTGGGGCGCACGGTGCAGTGCCAACTCAATCATGGGCAAGGCTGGCAAGCCGCTACTTTCATCCAACGGGCGTAGTGAAGGCGTCAACATACTGCGCGTTACCACTACCACGGCAAGCCCGGCAATGACGATAGGCGCCAACCCCGCCATGGACTGACTGGTATAAGCCACCCGCCAATTACGTCCCGCGCCATGCAGAGCCTGCTCGGCGACTTCTCTAAATACGTCGGCGCCGGGCGAATAAAGGGCCAACGGTATCGGGTCGCTGAGTAGCGGCTGCTGGTTAACCCCCACCGCCCAGACCAACGGCTCGCGGCGGATAACATCACCGCCCGGCGAGTTGCGCTGGCGTGTTACCAAGGCTAAATCAAGCTCGGCGGCTTTAACCTGCTCGACCAAGTGCGCGCTTGTTCCGCAGATTACCTTTAACCCGACGGCCGGATAAAGCTGATGAAAGTAAGCAAACACCGATGGCAACAGCGAGGCGTAGTCTTCCGGAATGCCCAGGGTCAAATCTCCGGTCACCTGCTGGGCCTGCATATCGCCCCACGCTTCGTCGTTAAGCGCCAATAGGCGACGCGCGTGGGTAAGCAGCCGCTCACCGTCAGGGGTAAAGCGGATACGCCGTCCTTCACGTTCATGCAGGCTGAGCGCCAACTGAGCCTCCAGCCGCTGAAGCTGCATGCTCACGGTGGACTGGGTGTAATCCAGCCGTTTGGCAGCCGCCGTGACGCTACCAGTATCGGCAATCGCCACTAGCGTACGCAGCAGGGTGAGATCTAACGTTGGCGCACGCATATATCACCATTCTTGATTAAATTAATCACAAAAGATCGATATTGTGATGTGTTATTGACGAGTATGCTGCTTTGCACATGTTCTAGGCAAGGAGACCGCTCATGCAACGTACTCACTCCCCTATTGTGTTTCCTCGTTGGTATAGTGTTGGCGCCGCGTTGGTGGCCGTCATCCTATGGAGCGTGGCGCCACTACTTGCCGAACGTGCCCATACCTCTTCTCCGCTTCAGCTAACAGCGTTAACGCTGCTAGCGGGAGCCTTTGCCACCCTGCCGTTAAGTCGCCGCGTTAATGTAACAAGCTGCAGCTTGAACTGGCAGCTGGGCATCTGGGTCGGTATTCCGCTGTTGATACTCGGCGCGGTCAGCACTTACTTTATCGGCATGCGCCTTGCCCCGGCGGCCGAGGCTGCACTTATTACCTACACTTGGCCGGTATTGTTCGTGCTGTTAAGCCAGTGGAGCCGCTTTGGCCGGATACGCCTGGCAGGTATTATCGGGGCTTTAATTGCCTTTTCAGGCGCGGCTATTCTGCTGATACCGCAGGCGATCAGTAATGGCTTGGGCGGCGCGACGTTAGGGTACGGGCTTGCCCTGCTGGCAGCTTGCTGCTGGGCACTCTATTCATGGTTAAGCCAGGCCGCCCCGGTTTCGATTACCCCTCTTCTACCCCGCATGCTATTGATTGCCTGCGCAATCGCCACTATTGCCAGCATCGGGATGGAAGGTCAGCTTGTTCTGCCCAGCAGTGAAGCGCTGCTTGCTGGCGTGGCACTGGGTTTGGGCCCGTATGGAGTAGCCATGGTGGCTTGGGATAAAGCCCTGCGTTGGGGACATGCAAGTTTAGTGGGCAGCCTTGCTTATGGCGTACCCATTTTAGCGGGTTTCTTGCTGGTGCTCGCTGGCGTAAGCGTACTCGACTGGCGCTTACCCACCGCCGCCCTGCTGGTGGTTATTGGCTGCTTAAACGCTGGCCGATAAAGAAGGCGACAACGGCGGTTCGCTCACCTGCACGCTGGCCAACAATTCAGGCAGCCAGCTCGGTGTAAACGCATTGTCAGTAGCGTTGTGCAAATCAGCCAGGGACCACCAGCGATATTCTAGAGGGTGGCCCTGGCTTTCTTCTGCCGGCTCATCAAGGTCTACCTCAATAACAATGTCGACGGCATCAGGACAGCGGACAAGAATTTAGCGTAAATTCACGGGCCTAAATAGCGAGGCTTAGCCACGCCTTGTAAAGCCTCCAAGGGTATCGTGAGTTCTGGCTGGCCGACGGCGTAGGGAGCAATTTCGTAGACGTTGTATTTGATCACCCAGCTGTCTTCCAGCGGCGCCGCATTATGGTTTTCGCCTAGTGGCCAGCTTTTGGCATATTGATCGTCATAATCCAGCTCGGCCATCCACCGCTTGTGGGCCTGGGCCAATGCTTCTTGAAACGCCTCCTGCTGACCGCTTATCAACATGTCATTCAAGCTAACAACGCTCTGCTGGCGCTCATCAATGACCATAAACACCGTAGACGGCAGACCGTGCGCTTGCCCGGCGTGGTAGACGTAGCTTGTGAGCTCAAGCACTAAAAGATCATCGTGCTGGGCGTAAATACTAGCCTCCAGCTGCGCGTCACTGGCCATAAATTGCGGCAGTACGTCTCGATCCTCGTCAGCACGCACAAAGAAATCCTGGGCGTAGCTATCCCAGTCCTGTGCTGGCGTTTCGGCCCCATCCGTAATGCCCATGGCAAGCGTCAGTAAGCGCGTTTGCAACTCATCCGTCAGCGTCGGGGCATCTGGAAATGTTAACGCTGATATCTGCACCGTTGAGCAGTGCTCGCCCTGGCACTCGGGTGAAACGTACTGCTTTTCCAACGGCTGATATACCAAGGGACTGGTATTACTCATATCGGTCTCAGCCGACTGACAACCGCTTAACAGCAATGCGGTGATGGGGAATACACTTATTTTCCAACCTGACATGCCTTACCTCCCTGTTCTACGACTCTTGCCGCAAGTTAAGATTGAGACTAGCCAAACGTAAACGCCCTTGCCCACATAGTGGACAAGGGCGTTATCATCTCAAGCTATAACGAATTACATACTAGGCTGCATTTGTGTTGGCTCAGCGCTTACTTCCAGCTCAAAAAGCCCGCTGTCCATACCGCTGAAGCCACGTGCGATGATCGTATACATGCCCGGTAGCAGCTGTTGCTGCAGGCGTGCATCGGTGCCGGTGCCACCATCGTCGTCGCTGTAAGCTACGCCTTCGCCTTCAAGCTCCAGGTAAGCATCAAAATCACTGGAGCGCATATCCACCGTTACCAATGAACTTTCATCAAGCTCAAGCTGATAGGTCAGCGATTCACCGTTAAACCAGCCGCTTAACGTTTCATCCGGCGTTAGCGCACCGTCGTTACGCAGCTCAACGCCTTCCGGCAGCTCGCGTGGCTCCATGGTAACGCTAAACAGCCCGCTATCGTTGCCGTACGCAGTGCGTGCGGTTAACTGATAGGTGCCCGGCTCAAGAAAGTCGGCAATGCGTGCATCCAGGTTACCGCCACTGTCATCGTCTTCACGGTAATAGCCGTTAGGGCCTTCAAGCACCAGATAGGCATCGATATCGTCAGAGGCCATATCAATCTGGTACATGCCCGCTTCCTCCACCTCTACCTGATAGGTAAGCTCTTGGCCACTAAACCAGCCGTTTAACGAGTCGCTAGGCGCAATCGTGCCATCGTTACGCAGCTCGCCATCGCCTGGCAGTTCACGCGGTTCAGCCGACAATGTGAAAAGGCCCGCACTTTCACCATAAGGGGCGCTGGCAGTCAGCGTGTAATCGCCGGGGGCCAGAAAGTCAGAGATGCGGGCATCTAGATTCCCGGCGCTATCATCATCTTCACGCCGATAGCCATTAGGACCTTCGAGCACCAGATAGGCGTCAAACTCATCAGAACGCATTTCGACCTGATACATACCCGCTTCTTCGATGGTCAGGGTAAATTCGCTCGACGAGCCATCCAGCCAGCTGTCCAAGGGAGCATCAACGCTCAGAGCATTATCGCCACTTAGCTCAATTACTCGGCTATTGAGCGTATAAGGCCCGTAGCTGCTTCCATCAGCACCGCTGACCACCACCATATAATCGCCACTTTCTTCAATACGATGGCGGGCGGTGGGCGCGTTGCTGAGCAACTGCAATTGATCATCATAAAGCGCGACCACACCGTTCAAGGCGCCACGCAGGCTAAATTCGACCAGATCTCCCTCTTCCAGGCTGATTGCGTAACGGTCATAGCGGCTGCCATCGTTACCGTTAAGCATGTCGCTGGAAGTAATTTCTCCTGCCATGCGTTCGCCCAGCGTCACGCTTTCAAGCTCTGCTAATGCGCTAGGCGTTGCGCTTTGCTCAGCCGTTTCTGATGCCGATACGGGGTCAGATGCAAACGTTTCAGAAGGCAGGCTCTGGGCGACTAAAAAGCCGACAACAGCACCGCCTGCCGCAACCACTATTAATGCAAAAGGAGAGGATTTAGCCATTAGTGCGCCCTTGATAAAAGATAAAACAGTGGGTTGTTTCTCAGTACTTAACCATATGCAATGGTAAGTAAAATGCTCAATGAGCGATATCATTTTAATGTACCAAAACAACTTTACTTATATTTTGACCTATCTCTTTAAACCGCTGAAATAAAAGGGCATAACGCAAGCAGCAGAAAAAACGTAATTTTGGGGCCAATTGCGTCGAACGTCTTAAAGCTTGCCGAGCTTATCCAGGCGCGTTACCATCGCTTCGCCGATCCGGCACCTCATTGAAACTTGCGAGACTCTCGACACGAATAACTGAGGTACTCCAATGGGAGCCCCTACACGACTACTCCGAACGAGTTGTTTAGCTGTATTGCTTTTAGCTATTACAGCAAATAGCGCGTTCGCAAACGATATAGATGGACAAGAAGGCGTTGCCTCCTACTACAGTGACCGCTTTCAAGGCGCTCTCACTGCCAGCGGAGAAGCCTTTGACCAGCAGGCACTAACGGCCGCTCACCCAAGCCTGCCGTTTGGATCGAAAGTGCTGGTGACCCGCCCTGATACCGGGCAAGAAGTAGAGGTACTGATCAATGATCGCGGTCCGTTTGTTCAAGGACGCATTATTGATCTCTCAAAGCGGGCAGCCCGTGCATTAGGTATGCTGCGCCGTGGTACGGCCCCTGTTATGGTCACGTTGCTGGATTAACGGATAACATACCCGTAAGTGTGTGGTACCCCTTAGCCGCTCAACGCAATTCTAGTCACGCTGTTCGTAATATCGTATAGGGCGCTCTCAACAGAGCGCCCTATTTTTTTGCCAAAAAAAACGACACTGTAAAAAAATAACGAACTTGCAAGCAGGTTAATGATCTCTATGCTGCAAGTACATTGATCCGACATGGCTTTGCAGGAGGCACCCATGCAATCGCGTTATTTTACGCTTACCGACTATCCCAACGGCCTGCCCGAGCGCGAGCTGTTTACTCTAAAAACCCAGGAACTCCCTGAGCTCAATCCGGGCGAAGTGCGCATTCGCAACCGCTGGCTTTCCGTGGATCCCTACATGCGCGGCCGCATGAGCGGTCAGCACACATACGTTGCGCCCTTTCGTCTTGGCCAGCCCATGGAAGGCGGTGCGATTGGTGAAGTGATCGCCTCAAACGATGAGCGCCTGAAAGAGGGCGACATCGTGAGCCACATGGGCGGCTGGCGCGATATTGCACAGATTTCTTCGGCAGGCGTTTATCCACTGCCTGATGCCAAGGTGCCCGAGCAAGCGTACCTTGGAGTGCTGGGCATGCCGGGCATGACGGCCTGGACCGGCCTTAATCTTATTGCCGAATGCCGCCCCGGTGACAACGTTCTGGTAAGTGCGGCAAGCGGTGCCGTTGGCTCATTGGTAGTTCAACTGGCCAAGGCTAAAGGTTGTCATGTAGTGGGCATTGCCGGCGCCGCACATAAGCTCGCCTGGCTTGAATCGCTGGGCGTGGAGCCGGTTACCTATAAGGATCGGGGCGCCCAAGAGCTCAGCGACGCTATACAGCTTGCAAGCCCGGAAGGCATCGATGTGTATTACGAAAATGTCGGCGGCATTTGCCTGGAAGCGGCGTTAAGCCAGCTAAATGAAGGCGCTCGCATTGCCGTGTGCGGCATGATCGATACCTATAATGCTGAAAAACCCACGCCGGGGCCCAGCAATCTGTCGCAGATGGTTGTGCGTAAAGCCAGGATGCAAGGGTTCATCGTGGCAGATCACTGGGAGCATTACCCCGAGTTTCTTAAAGAAGTGGCACCGCAGGTAGCCGCAGGCGATATCGATTATAAAGAGACGGTTAAAGAGGGTCTGGAACAGACACCCGATGCGTTTCTGGAACTGTTCCAAGGCGGCAATACAGGCAAGATGCTGGTTAAATTGACAGATTAATACCGCTGTTTCTAAGCGTACGCTGCTTGAGTAATGTGCAGGGCCGCCCTCTTGAGGGACGGCCCTGTTTTTTTTGGCCAAGATTAATTCTCAAATCAGTTCGACCAAAAGCGAATTGATAATTAAAATAACCGTCAAGCCAATGTGTTTTAACCCATCGTTTGCACCGACTGATGGGTTAGCGCACGTTGCCAGCGGTTAGCTGGCGCCATCGCCTGCTAACCCTTAATACGTTGCTAACAGGGGAACTCTCATGGATGAAAACAAGCGAACTCGCGGTAAATGGCCTGCCTTGCTGCTAGGTCTTTTGCTTATTGTTGCTGGCTTGGCACTCGCCATCGGCGGCGGCAAGCTGCTTAGCTTAGGCGGCAGCGCCTATTACCTGATTGCCGGCATTGGCATTGCGGCTAGCGGCATGCTGCTTGCCATGCGCCGCGGCGCTGCGCTTTGGCTTTACGCCCTGATTTTAATTGCCACACTGCTTTGGGCATTGTGGGAAGTCGGTTTGGATTGGTGGCAACTGGTGCCTCGGGTCGCCATTCTTGCCCTCATCGGCATTATCATGCTGCTGCCCTGGTGGCGCAAACCGCTCCACTCACGCGGCGGAAGTCTTGCGCTGACGGCCAGCATTGCCGCCGCCATCGTGGTGGCCATTGCCAGTTTGATGGATGACCCGGCCCAGATAGAGGGCACCCTCGCAGAGAACCGCACAAGTGGCGATGTGAACCCGGCCCAGGTAGCCGGTGACGACTGGCCTGCCTATGGCGGCACCAATGCAGGCACGCACTACTCCTCGCTTAGCCAGATTACCCCAGACAATATCGGTGAACTCGAAGAAGTATGGCGTATTCAAACCGGCGATGAGCCCGGCTCCAACGCTCCGCCTGAAATCACTAACCAGAATACGCCGCTGAAGGTTAACGACAGCCTGTATATCTGCACATCACACAGCCGCGCCATGGCGCTTTCCCCGGAAACCGGTGAAACGATCTGGGAATTCGACCCACAAATCAGCACCCAGGGCGCCGACGACTTCTCCGGCTGGGCGCACATGACCTGCCGCGGCCTGGCCTATTATGATGCAGCCAACTACGCCACCAGTGGTGAAAGCGCCGACGCTGCCATTGACACAGATACTACCGACGAGCTTTCCGCGCTGTTTGCCGACAGCGATGCTTTTGACATCGATGTTTCGCTGCTGGGTGGCTTTGAAACCACCGCTGCGAATGAGGGTGAAAATGCTCCCTCGGCGATCATCAGCCAGACTGACGTCATGTGTCCGCGTCGCCTTTACCTGCCTACCGCCGATGCCCGCCTGATCGCGCTTAATGCGGATACCGGCGAACGCTGCGAAGGGTTTGGTGAAAACGGTGAGGTGGAGCTAACGCGCAATATCGGCGGTTTTGATCCGGGCGGCTACTACTCCACCTCGCCTGCCACCGTGACTGAAAACCTGGTAATTCTAGGTGGTCACGTCACCGATAACAGCTCAACCGATGAGCCGTCTGGCGTTATCCGTGCCTTTGACGTACGCACCGGCGAGCTGGTCTGGAACTGGGATAGCGGTAACCCGGATGACACCACGCCTATCGAAGACGGGGAAACCTATACCCGCAACTCGCCTAATGTCTGGCCGCCGATCAGCGTTGATGAAGAGCTAGGCCTGGTTTATCTGCCCATGGGTAACGCCACGCCCGACCAGTACGGCGCGGATCGTACCGAAAACGATGAAACCTATAGTGCGGGCTTGGTCGCGCTTGAGCTCGAAACAGGCCAGGTGGCTTGGGTCTATCAGTTTGTTCATCACGACCTTTGGGATATGGATATGCCAGCCCAGCCCGTGCTGATTGACCTGGCAACCGATGAAGGCACCCAGCCTGCGGTGATTCAGCCGACCAAGCAAGGCAGCCTGTATGTCCTCAACCGTGAAACCGGTGAAGCCATTGTCCCGATTGAAGAAATCCCCGTTCCTCAAGGCGCAGTAGAGGGTGACTGGACGGCAGAAACACAGCCACGCTCAGCGCTGAACCTATTGCCACCGCCGCTTACCGAGCGCGATATGTGGGGCGCATCGCCCTTTGATCAGATGATGTGCCGTATTCAGTTCAATTCATTGCGCTATGAAGGCCAGTACACGCCGCCGTCGCTGGAAGGCAGCATTATTTACCCGGGTAACGTCGGCGTAATGAACTGGGGCGGCGTCGCGGTCGATCCTGAACGTCAGGCACTGTTCACCGGCGCCAAGTACCTCGCCTTTGTTTCACGTTTGATTCCGCGTGACGAAGTGGAAGAGGGCCAGGGCTCGGCCAGCGAACAGGGCCTTCAGCCCAACGCCGGCGCACCTTATGCTGTTGAGCTAGGCCCGCTGCTGTCGATTTTTGATCTGCCCTGCCAATCACCGTCTTGGGGCGATGTAACGGGTATCGATCTGCAAAGTGCGGAAGTCGTCTGGAAACATCGTAACGGCACCACCCGCGACAGCATGCCCCTTGGCTTGCCGATTGGCCTGCCCGTGGGTGTTCCGGCACTCGGCGGCCCGCTGACCACCGCAGGCGGTGTTACCTTTATGTCGGGCACGCTGGATCAGTACCTGCGGGGTTACGATATCACCACCGGTGAAGAGCTTTATAAAGCTCGCCTGCCTGCAGGTGGCCAGGCCACGCCCATGACCTATACCGGCGCCGATGGCCGTCAGTACGTTGTGGTAACGGCCGGTGGTCACGGAACCTTTGGTACCTTGATGGGTGACTACGTGATCGGTTATGCCTTACCCGAGTAAGGCTTACCGACCGATATAGTCGACCGACACGAAAACGGGCAGACCCAAAGGCTGCCCGTTTTTATTGCCACTTTTATTTTCTGAAAACTATTTTCTGAAAGCTTAAAAGCGTACTTCCAAACCGCCGTAAACACTGCGCCCCGGCGCCGGCTCATAAAAACGCCCAAAGGTGCCGTTCAAGCGCACGTTGGCATAGTGGTCTTCATCAAACAGATTACGCACGCCCACGTAAGCGTTTAACAACGTATCGCCACCCAGTTGCCAGCCATCGCCTACCCGCAGGTTGACCAGCCAATAGCTGTCAATCTCCGTTTCATTGGCATTGTCGGCCACCATGTCACCCACGTACTGGGTTTCAAGCGTGGCAAAGCGGTGTGACAGCCCCTCCCAAGTTAGCTGATTGACCCAGGTCTGCTCGGGTAAGCCGGGGATGCGATTGCCGTCAAAGCGCTCGCTGGGCGTGGCAAACTCGTCAAACTCATAGCGAGCCAGGGTTAACGCGCTGTTCAAACGCCACTGGTCCGCTAACTGCCAGCCAAGGGAAAGTTCCAGGCCATCGCGGTTGGTATCGCCCGCATTCCGGTAGAAGGTACGCCCACCTTCATCAAAAGGTACCAGCTCATCGCGTACGCGCACCGAGAACAGGGCGAGGTCGTAATCCATGGCCAGCGGCTCGATATATCCCCGCGTACCCACCTCACGATTCCAGGCTTTTTGCGGCTCAATGGACGGGTTGAACCCACCGCCAGCCGGGTTGGCGAACTCGGAGAACGTCGGCGTTTCAAACGCAGTGCCGGTGTTGATATACACCTGATGCTGAGGGCGATAGCGATAGCTTAGCCCGGCGGAGCCGCTCCACTCATTAAAGGTACGCTCGCCGCTTTGATCACCATCGGCCAAGTACCGATCATCCACATCCAGATCAACACGATCAAAGCGCGCGCCCAGGGAAAGCGTTACTTGCTCGGTGAGTCCCAAATCACCCTGAGCAAATACCCCGGTAGAGGTTGCCGTTTGGGTTTCATCCGCCACCTGCTCACCTACGCCGCCCTGAGCATTGACGTCGCGCCGGAAGCGATCATCGTCCTGACGGGCCACGTCCACCCCCGCCACATAGCTTAACGGCAGCTCGCCCAGGGCGATTTCATGATGATACTCGGCACTCGCGCCCATATAGTCACGCTGGTAGCCGATACGGCTATCGCCCACATAGGGCAGTTGCTGTTCAAAATCACGCCGAGCGATAAAGCCTTTCAGGTAGAACTCACCTGGCCCTGCGGACAAATCCTCGTACTGCAAGCCGATAAGTTGCTGATCGACATTCTGCCCGGCGTCCAGCGCCAGCGAATTCGGCGCGGCCTGATGCCGACCGCTTGCCACTTCACCAGCATTCAGCGCGCCGGGGTCTTCCGAGCGAGGGTTTTCCAGAAGATTCACAATCGCCGTCAGCGCCCGCTCGCTACCCAGCTCGCGACGCAGCTTGGCATTGAGCAGGTATTTCTCGGTTGAGCTTTGATCGCGGTAGCCATCCACATTGAGCGCTGAAAAACTGACGTTGTGCGACCAGTCGCCCTGCGAACCACCGGTTTGCAGGGACGCCTTACGATACCCGTCGCTGCCCGCCTCCACCCGCAGGCGCGTACCCGGGTTTTCGCGCCCATCGGCGGTGGTCACATCGATCACCCCGCCCGCGGCGTTGCCGTAAAGCACCGACGAAGGCCCACGAATGACTTCGATACGCTCGGCGCTATCCAGATCAATCGCGTCCAGCTGCGCCTGACCATCGGGCAAGGTATAGGGAATGCCATCGACCATCACCGTAATCCCACGCACCCCAAACGGGGCGCGGGCACCAAAGCCCCGAATGGCAATCCGCTGGCCCTGGGCAAAGTTGTCGCGATTCTGAATGAAAACGCCGGGCACACCGACCAGCGTTTCATCCAGCCGAACACGCTGCTGGCCCTGGGCGATGGTTTCCTGGTCCACGGTGGAAACCGCCGCCGGCGTTGCGTAAAGCTCACGCGCCAAACGCGGTGCGCTTACTTCAACCGTAGGCAATGCCTGTACCGATGCTGGCTCGTTTTGCGCCCAAAGGGGGCTTGAGACCGCGAGACCCGTCAGCATTAGCGACGGCGGCAACAGTTTATACATGGATTCCCTTCCCTTTTTTTGATAATCGTTTTTTTGATAATCGGTTTTTTGATAATTCGGCGTAACTCTGGATGAACCACAACCTAAACGTTAAGTCTAACTAACGTGGACGCATTCGCTAAGTGTGAACCCTGCGTCTACACTTGCAAGGAGTAACGTATCGATTAAGCAAAGGAGGCTTTATGGCGTTTACTGCAACAGATCCTATCAAGATGATTTTCGCGATTATTTTGCCGCCATTAGGCGTCTTTTTTGAAGTTGGCCTAAAGGGACATTTCTGGCTCAACATCATTTTGACACTGTTTGGTTTTATTCCAGGCGTCATTCACGCGTTTTATGTCATTCTGAAGCATTAGGAACGCTTACCCCGTTACCCACAGCCCGAGCCAATGGCTCGGGCTGTTTCGTTTGGGCGGTATTTAATTACTAGGGGTTGCACGAAAAAACCACTAGGCGAGCGTAAGCCACTTTCTCGTAAAGCCTAGCCTGCGAAAGCTTAGCCTGCGTGGCGGCGCTGATGCAGGACATGAACCTTTTCATCCAGACCGGCGATGGGGCCTTCTACTTCAAGCGCCGGTACTATCTGACCGATAGGCAAGGCCTTGATCGGCGACGGTGCCACCCCCAGAGCTGCCAGCCAGCGTCCTAACTGCTCGGATGAACTGATATAAACGATGCGACCAAGCCCGGCCCATCCGTGAGCGGCCGCGCACATGGGGCAGTGCTCGCCGGTGGTGTAAACCGTTGCGTTGGCACGCGCCTCGGGCGTCATGTGCTGGGCCGCCCAGCGCGCCAGCGTGAACTCGGGGTGCTGAGTGGCATCACCGCTTGCAATGCGGTTGCGGTCTTCCGCTAGAATTTCTCCCTCGGCGCTGACCAGTACACTGCCAAAGGGCTCATCGCCCGCCTCAAGCGCCTCTTCTGCAAGCGCCAGGGCCCGGTTCAGATAGATCTGCTCGTGTGCCTTCATCGCGGATACTCCTGTAGGTTAGCCGCTCACGCCTTGCTGATGACCGTGGCGGAAGTCTCGTCTGTTTCAACAGGCGTCTCGCTGAGCTGCTCACCTTCACTTCGGGCGATCACCGTGGTGCCTACCAAATCGCCGGTCACGTTCAACGCCGTGGCGCCCATGCCTACCAGAGCATCAATGGCGGTCAGCAGCACCACGGTTTCGATGGGCAGCCCCACCTGGGCAAACACCGTGGCGATCATGATGATCCCCGCCCCGGGCACGCCAGCGGTACCTACCGAAACCAGCGTGCCGACCAGCACGATCTGCACCATGCTGACAAAATCGAGCGGCGCGCCGATCACATTGGCGGCGAAAACGGCGGAAATCGCGATGCGAATCGCCGCGCCGTCCATATTGAGAGTGGCTCCCAGCGGCAGGCTGAACCCGTACACGCTGCGCGAAATCCCCAGCCGCCGTGCCGCATTGATGGTCAACGGCAAGGTGCCGGAGCTGCTCTGGGTGGCAAACGCAGTGGCCATGGGCGTGCGCGCTTCACGAAAGAAGGTCCGAAGCTTTACCCCGAACAGGCGCATGATCACGCAGTAGATTAAAAGCTGCAGGGCCAGCGCGATATACAACACCATCACCATATCGCCCAACGACAGCAGCGTTTCCAGGCCCTGCTGGCTGACCGTCTCGGCCACAATGGCGAACACACCGATGGGCACCACGTGCAGCACGCCGGCCATGACCTTGAGCGTGACGTCGTTCAATCCTTCGATTACTTCATACAAGCGCTCGGCACTGCCTGGCTGGGTGGCTTGCTGGCGAAGTTTCAACAGCGCAAACCCGAACACCAGCGCAGTAAAAATGATGCCCAGCAGATTCTGTTCGGCAAAGGCGCCGATAATGTTGCTCGGCACGATACCGAGAACGACATCGACCAGGCCCGGGTTTTCCGGTGCCGTGAAGCTGGCGTTTTCATCCAGCGTCATGCCGCTTCCTGGGCTGAACAGCGAGGCCACACTCAGCCCCACGACAATTGCCAGCGCCGTGGAGACGAGATAGTAGGCAAACACCTTGCCTCCCACGCGCCCTACGCTCCCCTCGCGCGACCGATTGATACCCACCATCAGGGTAAACAGCACGATAGGCACGATAAGAAACGTCAGTAGGCGCAGCAGCAGATCACCCACCGGGCCAAGCCAGGTGGCGACTGCGTCACCGCCAAACAAACCAACGACCAGCCCCAGTAACAGTGCAATCGTGACCCGTAAGATCAACGAAGAACGCATATACCCTTTCAACAGTGCCGTCATGCATTCACCTTTACCAAAAGGGCTCAATAGAGCCCGTCAACTGAAAACGTCACTCTAAGTAGCCGGAGCTAAAATACAACCTCTATATACAACAGAACCATGGAAGCTTGTTTAAAGAAGAGCCAGCTTACGCCGAACCTGAACCCACTGCAGCGCGGCGAAAGGCTTGGAAAAGCAACATAAGTTGACTAGGCTAGAGGCCCTCTCTCTTATTAAAGGTATTCGTCCAATGCGCTATTAATGCCGCCGTCCTGTTTTCGACGGCCACGTTCTCCGTCCCTTATTAAAAGGGGAATGTCAGGCATTGATAGGTACATCCGATGACGAAGACGTTTATCTCGCTCGATCGCGTTTCTTATACGCTACCCCACGGTCGCCTTCTGTTTTCCGAGTTAACGGAAACCTTCGACACCACGCCCACGGGCCTGGTAGGGCGTAACGGCATGGGTAAAACGCTGCTGGCCAGGCTAATGGCGGGCGAAATCGCACCTTCAACGGGGCGCTGCATGAGCACTGGCGAAGTGCGCTATTTATCGCAACGCGTTACCCAAGAAGCCTCCGGCACGCTAGCCGACCTGGCAGGCGTAGGCACCACTTTAGCAGCACTTGCCCGTATTGAGGCGGGCAGCCCACATCCAGACGACTTTGATGCGCTGGGTGATCGTTGGGATATCCGCCAGACCTTACAGCGAGAGCTAGAGCACAGTGGCCTTGCACACCTTGACGCGACAGCCCCGGCCGCGACATTGAGCGGCGGCCAAGCCATGCGCGTTGCCCTGATCGGCGTGCTGTTATCCAGGGCGGACTTTCTTATTCTGGATGAGCCCAGTAATCACCTGGACGGCCCGAGCAGGGAAGCGCTTATCGAGCAGTTGACCCATTGGCCCAAAGGGCTGCTGGTTGTCAGCCATGACCGACAACTGCTTGCTCACCTGCCGCGTATCGTGGAGCTGTCGCCGCTTGGACTACGCAGTTACGGCGGTAATTATTCCTTTTACGCCGAACAAAAGGCGAGTGAACAGGCAGCGGCTCAAACGAACCTTGAACACCATCAAAAAGACAAAAAACGTGCAGAGCGCGCACTGAATCAGCAGCAGGAACGTCAGGAAAGGCGTCAGGCACGTGGCAACCGCCAGCGGCGCGATGCCAATCAGGCAAAAATCCTGCTGGATCGCCAAAAGGCGCGCAGCGAACTTTCCGTCGGCCGCCTCGCCCGCCAGCAGGCAGAAACACACAGCCAGCACCTAAGCGCTATCCAGCAAGCGCGGGAGCAGCTTGCTGAAGATGCTAATATCGCGCTACATGACATTGCCGTGCAGCCTGCCAAGCGGATGATTGCTGAACTAACCGATATCACGCTTTCTTACGTTGCAGGAAAGCTTAACCTCAGCCTGCAAGGACAGCAGCGTTTAGGCATTGTTGGTTCCAACGGCTCGGGTAAATCCACACTGCTTAAACTCCTGGCGGGGCAACTTCTACCCCAAACAGGCGAAAGCCGTATTCATGTCAAAAGCGCCTATCTCGATCAACACCTGGCCCAACTGGATAAAACCCAGAGCGCTATAGAGCAGTTAAAAGCGGCCAACCGAGCGGCACCTGTCAGCCTGCTGCGAACCCGGCTGGTACACCTTGGGCTTACGGCTGAGAAAATTAGCGTTGCCTGCGCAAAGCTAAGCGGCGGTGAACAGCTCAAGGTAGCGCTGGCGTGCGCGCTTTATGCCGACCCGCCCGCGCAGCTATTGCTGCTGGATGAACCCAGCAACCACCTCGACCTGCCCTCGCTACAGGCACTCGAAAGTATGCTGAGAGGCTACCCTGGCGCGCTGGTAGTGGTCTCTCATGACCAGGATTTCTTACGCCACCTGGCACTGACCGATTATCTGCGCGCCACATCAGACGGCTGGGTACTGGAGCCAGCCACGAACCGCTAATCATGCCACTGGCGTTTGGCCTTCCTGAAGCCAGTGGTCAAACGCCTCGTCTTGAACGGTGTCGCGAGCGGCGTAGTAGACCAGCCGTAGATGGCGGTCTTCATCGACGATCAGCGAGGTATGTTCAAAATCGATCGCTCCTAACGGCTTTAGATGAAAATGGCGAATGCCATGACAAGGCCCGTGGATATCCTGCCCTGCCCACCACGCTTTAAAATCCGGATCCACTTTCACCAAGGTCTTGATCAGTTGATTGATTGCCGGGTCTTCAGGCGCACGGGCCGCATCACGTTTGAAGCTGGCAAGCAGTTGCCGTGCCTGCGCTTTCCAGGGGTCGAAAAGAGCGCGCGTAGCCGTATCCATAAACAGTAGCCATAGCAGGTTACGCTGCTCCGGAGGATGCTCGGAGAAGCCAAACAGACGAGCTGCGGCGTGGTTCCAGGCCAGCACATCCCAACGTAAATTCAACACGTACGCAGGCCGCGTGGGCAAGTCGTTCATCAGGCGATGTACCAGCGGCGGTACACTGCACCAGGTTTTCCCCGGTTCAGCGGGAAGACGCTGATGCGCCAGTAAAAAAAGATGACGTCGCTCAATGGCATCGAGCTTTAGCGTGCGCGCAAGACGGTCGAGAAAATCCGCCGAGGCGCGAATATCTCGACCCTGCTCCAGCCAGGTGTACCAGGTCAAGCCTACCCCTGCGAGTGCTGCCACCTCCTCACGGCGTAACCCCGGCGTGCGGCGCCGCTTGCCCACGGGCAAGCCAACCTCTTCCGGTGTTACCTGCTCACGTCGGCTGCGTAAAAACTCCCCTAGCTCTGTGCGGGTGCGTTTTAACGAACGTTCCAGCGCCATCTTATTGCCTTTAGTAATAGTATAAATAGTTAAATTGTACCCCCTTTAAAGCCTCTCCAGAATAGCGCCTTCACCACTTGGTAGCGGTCAGCAACACACGCTAACAAGTACATAATGAGCCTGACTGGAGAGCCTGATGGCGTTTTCTTCTCGACTATCGATTTATCTTATTGCCTTGGGCGCCTTTTCATTAGGTATGGCGTCCTATGTCACCGCAGGGCTTATTCCCCTGATCACCTCTGCATTTCTAGTCTCGGATGCGATGGCGGCACAGTTAGTGACGGCGTTTACGCTGGCATATGGCCTGATTTCGCCCATCGCAGTTGCGCTGCTCCCAGGCAATCAGCAGCGAACGGGGTTAATTATCGCGCTAGCACTTTTCGTTGTGGCGAATGTGGCAAGTGCGCTGGCCGCAAGCTTTGCAATGCTAGTGGCTTGGCGAGCGCTGGCGGGCGTGGGAGCCGGGGTTTATCTGGCATTGGGAATTGCGGCCTCAGCGACGCTGGCGCCTGAAGCGCAGCGCGGCAAAGCCATCGCGGTCATTATGGGCGGCATGGCAAGCGGCACGGTACTTGGCGTGCCGCTTAGTCTGTTACTCGCCGAGCAACTGGGCTGGACATCAGCCATGTGGCTGATTGCACTGCTCGGCGCGACTTCCCTGGCAGGCCTTTACCTTAAGCTACCCGACATTCCCGCTGCGCCTTATGTTTCACTGTGGCGCAAGCTGCCTATTTTGAAGCACCCCGCCACGCTGACCATTTTGGCCGTCTCGCTCTTGGGTGCCATAGCAAGCCTTGGCATGTATACCTTTATTGCTCCGTTTATGGCGGCATCCCCTTCCGGCGAAACCGCGTCTATCGCGCTCTACCTATGGGTTTGGGGCGTCGGCGGGATTCTGGGCAGCTTTTTAATTGGCCCGATTGTGGATAAAAGCCAAGGCTCCAGGGTTGTGCTGGTGATTATGCTGTTATTGGCAGTTTCTCTGATTAGCCTGCCAGTCGCCGCCTCCCTGCACCCATGGCTTGCGCTTGTGCCTATCAGCTTATGGGGAGCCGTTGGCTGGGCGTTACAGGTACCGCAAAATAATGCGCTAATGCGCGTTCGCCAACAGCATGGCGATGGTAATCTCGCGGTGGCGCTGAATGAATCAGCCCTATACCTGGGTAGCGCTATTGGGGCGGCAGCTGGTGGGCTTATGCTTTCCAGCGCGCTACCTGTCTGGATACTTGCTGTAAGCGCCAGTGCGCTAGCAGCCGCTGGGGCACTAGTGCAGCTCACCATGGGCCCGCGGAGTCATTAAGCAATTAGTATTAAATACTTAGCGCACGGCAAGCCGTCAGCGGATAAGAAAGAAGGAAATATTGCCTCGGCCTGGAAAATAAATACAAAAAGCCTTTGACGCGCGACGCCAATCGTGACACTGTAGCGTCAGTTGGTTAGCAAGCAGCATGGTTTCAGAAGTGTACGATCTTTTTCGGCAAGCCTGATATTGTATTCCTTGTTTCACCCGCTACTTAATCTGGGTAATACCAGGAACATCATTACAGCGCATATGCGCGAAAGGATTTAATCATGGCAACTGGCACAGTTAAATGGTTCAACGACACTAAAGGCTTCGGTTTCATCGCTCCTTCTGACGGCAGCGACGACCTGTTTGCACACTTCTCCGAAATTCAGTCTGACGGCTTCAAAACCCTTCAAGAAGGCGCTAGCGTTTCTTTTGACGTTACCCAGGGTAAAAAAGGCCTTCAGGCTTCTAACATCAAGCAAACTTCTTAATATTTATTATTAAGTGTTTGTTCAGACCTTAGGGTCTGACTGACAAGGCCCGCTTCGGCGGGCCTTGTTGCGTTTGGGTTCAGTAAAGTTGTAACCAAACCAAACAAGCCGCCAACCACGGCTTGCCTGCCCTTCTTCTATGCGTTTTTAATCCATTTATTCACTCGCACATCAACACTCACGGTGAGTGTCTCCAGTGCTGCCGCTCTTTCGCGGCCCTCAGCGCTTGCCCGATAAAGATGCGGGGTCATGGCCAGCAGATCCGCAATGGACTCTTTACCATTCAGTGTGAGCGAGTAACTGACCGTTTCAGCTACTTGCGCAGTGAATCCTTCCGGCACTAACTGCTCACCACTGCGCTCAGGCTTGAGCGTTGGATAAATGATTTCGCGCAGCTCGCGCAAATGATTTGCGCCTGCTTCTACCTGTAACAGTATCCCCCCCGGCTTGAGCACCCTGGCAAACTCGCTCATCACGTGAAAGCCGAACATGCATAGCAGCCTATCCAGCGAGGCAGATTGCACAGGCAAGTTAGCGTTACTGCCTACTACCCAAGTGGCAGACGGGTCTTTTTGACGACCCTGCTCTTTATGAAAACTCTGTTTGGCCGAGGCCATGGCCGCCCATTTGGAAATATCCAGGCCAATCAGCTCAAGCTGGGTATTATCAGATGCCGCCTGGGCCAGCTGGCGCAAGTAATAGCCCTCACCACAACCGGCATCCAGACAGCTAAGCGGCATATCTTCCGGCGCGCCGCTCAAGGCAGCGTGATTGATAGCGTCTGCAATGGGCTGATAATACCCGGCATTCAGAAAACGCTGTCGGGCAGACACCATGGCCTTGCTATCGCCTGGGTCGTTTGAACGCTTGTTTTGAACCGGCAAAAGGTTCACATAGCCCTGTTTGGCAATATCAAAACTGTGCCCGGCCGCGCAGCGCCAAGCGCCTTCGGCTTGAGTCAGCGGGTCGCCATCAAGCGGGCAGGCCAGGGCTTTAAACGCGGTTCTATTCATAAAGAAAGCTACGGTTGCTGAAAAGATAACGGGTCATGATGAGTCTCTGCGAACAAGGCAACGATAAAAGGTGGGCAGTTTACCTGACCGCGTCAGTACGTACTAACACGCCGTCGTTGCTTGTTGCCCACTCGCCTTCATCACTCTATTGTTGCGGAAGCTTACGCGCATAGCCCTTGAACAACCCATGCTGCCACTGGCGCACCGCGAGCACCGAGGTAGTACCAAAGCGCTGAGTGATGGGCAGGCTGCTTTCCCGTTCACAGAGTTCATGGAACTCCTTGGCCAGCCGCTGCATGATCTGTTGCCACTCGTCGTTACCCGCCCGGGAGAGCAGGCCGTTGAGGACCAGCAGCTTTTCGCTTTCGCTGTCAAAACGTGAGCGAAAAAAGTCGTTGGCAATATGTTGCTGGAAGAACTGCTGAATAGGGCCGCCAGGCCGCCAGCGAAAATTAGGCGCTACTCTGCGTTTAATTCGGTTACCCGGCAACAGCTGGATAAGGGCAAGCCGTTCAAGCTTAAGCAGTTGCTGGGTGCATTCCGCTTCGCTTAGCTGATACTGATGATGAATCTCAGCAAAGCTATAACCATTGATTACGCAAACGGCAATCAAGAATAGCTTGGGGTCGTCAGCAATACTCTGCTCTTGTGCCTGGGTAAGCTCTTGCAGGCGGCGCTCTTCGGTTTGCATGGTCTGCACCAGCTCGGCAAATTCAAGGTTGAGCTGCTCACAGATGCATTCAAGGCGTGCTAACGTGATATTGCGTTCAGCAAAAAGCCGCTTAACTGAGGCTTCGCTTAATCCAAGCCACTGAGCCACATCGGCGTAGGTTTTTCCCTGCATTCGCAGTTGGCGCTTTAAAGTATTAAGCAGTGAGTCGGTTTGAGACACAGCGACCTCCTGGCGTAAAGTATCGAATAACGATACTTTACCGCACAAATAACGCAACTCATCTTTAAAAGGTTGCGTAAACCAGAGCTATAAAGGAAAGTCCGATGACTTCGAGACGCAAACAAGGCTAACGAACCATGCAACGACTGCTCCGCACGCCAGGTGCCTGGCCTTATCTCATCGCTATCTTTCTCAATGCCTTTATGGATTTAGGGCATAAGATTGTGATTCAAAATACAATCTTCAAAAGCTACGATGGCACCGTCCAGATAGTCTTGACGGCGCTGGTGAACGGGCTGATTCTGCTGCCCTTTATCATGCTGTTCAGCCCTGCCGGTCATGTCGCCGATACCTACCCCAAAGTGCGCATTCTACGCTTTTCGGCGTGGGCAGCGGTGGCCATTTCACTGGGTATTACCGCCGCTTACTACCAAGGCTGGTTCTGGCTCGCCTTCGCCATGACGCTACTTCTGGCGATTCAGTCAGCTTTCTACTCCCCGGCCAAATACGGCATGGTCAGAACCCTGTTTGGTAAGCCGCGTCTGGCAGAAGCCAATGGCCTTATCCAGGCGCTTACCATCGGCGCTATTCTGGCCGGCACAGTGATTTTCACCGCCTTCTTCGAAACCTGGACACCTCTTGCGAACCAATCCCCTGACCAACTGTTGCGCCAAATTGCCCCGCTAGGCTGGTTGCTGGTGGTTAATAGTGTGATTCAGGTGCTGGCTCTTTACCGCTTGTCACTGGATGCCCCACCCACGCCAGGCACGCCGCTTACCTGGCAGCGCTACATTAAAGGCAGCGCTCTAAAATACAATCTACGCCTGGTGGCATCGCAGCCCGTATTAAAGCTTTCGATTATTGGTCTGGCCACGTTCTGGTCGGTCGGCCAGGTGCTGCTGGCGGCTTTCCCCGCCTATGCCAAAGGTGCTCTAGACATCGGTAACACGCTGGTGCTTCAAGGTATTCTCGCGGCCAGCGGTATCGGCATCGCACTGGGCTCGGTACTCGCCAGCAAGCTTTCCCGCAATCGGATTGAAACGGGTTTGATTCCCGTTGGTGCCCTGGGCGTGGCCGTTGGCTTGTGGTGCCTGCCGCTCCTCACGTCGCCGCTTGGTCAGGCGCTGAACTTTGTGTTTATCGGCTTGATGGGTGGGCTATTTATCGTGCCGCTCAATGCGCTAATCCAGTTCCATGCCGCTGACAATGAGCTGGGTACCGTGCTGGCCGCCAATAACTGGATTCAAAACCTCGCCATGCTGGGCTTTTTGGTGCTCACGGCGCTATTCGCTTTAGCGGGCGTGGATAGCCACTATCTACTGCTATTGATTGCCAGCGTAGCGATGATCGGTGGCGGCTACACCATCGTTAAGCTGCCCCAGAGCCTGGTGCGCTTTTTACTCGGTTTTCTGCTTACCCGACGCTACCGGGTGGATGTTCACGGCCTGGAAAACATGCCCGCCCAGGGTGGCGTGCTGCTACTGGGCAACCATATCAGTTGGGTGGATTGGGCCATGGTGCAGATCGCCAGCCCCCGGCCGGTACGCTTTGTGATGCTTAAAAGCATTTATCAACGCTGGTATCTACGCTGGTTCTTTAAAGCGCTGGGCTGTATTCCGATTGAACGCGGCGTTGGTGCCGAGCAGGCGCTGACAGCGGTCGCCGATCAGCTCAACGCCGGTGAAGTGGTGTGTCTGTTTCCGGAAGGCGCCATCAGCCGCACGGGACAACTGGGCGAATTCCGCAAAGGCTATGAGCGCGCCTGCAAGATGGCCAACCCCGACGTCAAAATCGTTCCGTTTTATCTGCGCGGACTATGGGGCAGCCAGTTCTCGCACTCCTCCAGCAAATTGAAAGAGCTGCGCTATGCGCCGCTGCACCGCTCAATCGTTGTGGTGTTTGGCCGCACGCTACCTAAAGAGACCCCGGCGGACGTGCTTAAACGGCGCATTTTCGAGCAGGCTACCCGCTCCTGGCAGCTTTCGATGGAAAACCTGCATACCCTGCCGGATGCCTGGATACGCAGCGTCAAGCGCCGCCCCGGCCAACTAGCCCTGGCTGACACCATCAGTCGCCCGCTGAGTGCCGCGAAGGCGTTAACCGCCAGCATTCTGATGGCCAAACGTATTCGCAAGCAAAGCAAAGCGCAAAACGTTGGCCTGCTGCTGCCCACCAGCAGCGCTGGCGTACTTGCCAATATGGCGTCACTACTGGCGGGTAAAACGGTAGTTAACCTCAACTACACCGCAAGCCAGGAGGCGCTGGCGTCTGCCTTGGCACAAGCGGAGATTGAAACCGTTTATACCTCGCAGCGCTTTGTCGAAAAGCTTGAACAGCGCGGGCTGAATATTGCCGAGCTGCTTGCCAAGCAGAATGTTGTCTACCTGGAAGCGCTGCAAGCCTCAATGGGTCGGGGTGAGCGCCTGTTTACCTGGCTTTCAGTGCGCCTACTACCTACGGGGCTATTGCGCCTGCTTTATTGCCGAGCGCATGACGCCGAAGCCACCGCAGCCATTCTTTTTTCCAGCGGCAGCGAGGGGCAGCCGAAAGGGGTAATGCTCAGCCACCGTAACCTGATGGCCAACGTGAAGCAGACCTCCGACGCGTTGAACACTGAACATAACGACGTCATGCTGGCCTCACTCCCGCTGTTTCACGCCTTTGGCCTAACGGTTACCCAGTTCTTGCCCTTGATTGAAGGTCTACCGCTGGTGTGTCATCCCGACCCGACCGATGCCGTGGGTATCGCAAAAGCAGCAGCCAAGTATCAAGCGACCATCATGTGCGGCACATCCACGTTCCTGCGCCTGTTTACGCGTAGCTCCAAGGTTCATCCGCTGATGCTGGATAGCATAAGAGTGGTGGTGGCCGGGGCGGAAAAGGTCGACGACAGCGTACGCAGCGCGTTCCAGCTTAAGTTTCATAAGCTGATTTACGAGGGATACGGCGCAACGGAAACCTCCCCCGTGGCGGCGGTCAACCTGCCCGACGCACTGGATATCAACTATCTGCAGGTTCAGCGTGGCGCCAAGGTAGGAAGTGTGGGCATGCCCTTGCCCGGCACGAGCTTCAAGATTGTTGACCCGGAAAGCTTTGCAGAGCTCTCCACGGGTGATGCGGGCATGATTCTGATCAGCGGTCCCCAGGTCATGCAGGGCTATTTGAATGACCCGGCACGCACCCACGCTGCGCTGTGCGAAATTGACCATCAGCAGTGGTACGTGACTAACGATAAAGGCTATCTAGACGAGGATGGCTTTTTAACCATCGTTGACCGCTACTCGCGGTTTGCCAAAATCGGCGGCGAAATTGTCGGCCTTGCCGCAGTAGAACAGGCCGTGAAAGCCACGCTGAACGACCCGGACACGGCCATCATGGCGGTCAACATACCGGATGCAAGTAAAGGCGAGCGAATTGTGCTGCTATCCGAGACACCGCTGGATGCTAAAACGGTCAGGGCCGCGATGCTGGAAAATAGCATATCGCCCATGATGTTACCCAGCTACTGGCTAACGGTAGATACCCTTCCCCGCCTGGGTTCTGGCAAGCAGGATATCGCTGGAGCCAAGCGCTTGGCACAGGAAAAACTAGCCGAAAATGAGAAGCAGCCAGCGCCTTAGCCCAGGCAACCGTGTGTCGGCAGTTTAAGAAGTAGCACGTGTTCACCCCGAACACAGACAGCGCTTCAGCCTTGAGGCGCTACCTGATCTTATCGGCTGAACCTCGGTGTAAATTAGTAGATTTTATTCACTGAAAGCGCTGAGTTTTATCCATGGTTTCTAAATTGATTGTGTATTAGATTGCTACTGGCTATTTCGAGGTAGGGTGTTTCCTCGAAGCCCCATACCCGAAACTAAGGAACGCGTTATGCCCAACCCCGCGATCAATATTTACAAGCAGCGCCGCAGTCAATATGTCATCGGTAAAGATATCCCCATTAGCCAGACTGTAGTAACCGCGCTGATCAAGGAAGCCGTCAAGCAGGCGCCTACCTCGTTCAACTCACAAAGCTCGCGTGCGGTGATTTTGTTCAATGAACAGCACGACAAGTTCTGGCAGCTAGTCATGGATACGCTGCGCAAGATCGTACCGGCTGACTCTTTTGAGCCTACCGAGAAAAAAATTAATAGCTTTGCCGCCGGCGCGGGCACCGTCCTGTTTTTTGAAGACCAGGATGTGATCAAAGGGCTGCAAGACAAATTCCCGCTCTACGCTGACAATTTCCCTGTTTGGTCAGAGCACGCTACGGGTATCGCCCAATTTGCCGTGTGGACAGCGCTTTCAGAAGCCGATATCGGCGCCAGCCTGCAGCACTATAATCCCATCATCGACGACGCCGTATTTGAAGCGTGGGATCTACCGTCTTCCTGGAAGCTGCGTGCCCAGATGCCTTTCGGCTCTCATGAAGCGCCGTTCGGTGAAAAGACCTATATGAATGACGAAGAACGCTTCCGCGTCTTCTCCTAAGCAGCAAAGCCTCCCCGTATAGAAGCGCCTTACCGCCCGCTGGCGTATTCAAACCAGCGGGCGGTAACGTTTAAATACGGCATTTATACCAAGACGTTAGCCGCCCCTGACCTTACGAAGCGGGCTTTTTATTTGAGCTGTCCGTATCGTTAGAACTTTCCGACTCATCTGTATAGCGCGCGCTTTCTGTCTCGCCCGAGCTTTCTGATTCGTCGGAACGTTCTTCGTCTGATGAATCGGATGCTGCATCCGCGCTTTCTTCATGCTCAGACTGGTCCTCGTCTGAATGCTCTTTCTGCTCGGCATCTGCCTTTGACGCAGCCTTCTTGGGCCTTTCACCTTTGGCCACATCGTTATGGCTGATCACCATAACTTCGCGAGGCCACCACTCTGGATGTTGATCGCGAATAAATGTCATCAGCTTTTCTCGAACATTCATTTCCGCGGTCCAGCCGGAAAGCGGGTCAGACGTCATCAAATAGCAGGTAATGGTCTGGGCCGTGGCAGTCTGCCCCGTGACATAGCAGAGCAGCTTATGGTGCTCGACCACACTGTCCTCTTCCTTGGCAACAGCCAGAAACTTTTCTCTGATCACTGAAATATCGGCGCTTAAGTGAAGAATCAGCTCCAGGCCGCGGTATATTTTGGCGCTTTTAACCGAGAGGTTTTCAAAGGGTTTGGAGGTAAAGTAGGTGACCGGCACGATCAGCCGCCGATCATCCCATACCCTCAAACGGATAAACGTATAGAAAATGCCCTCTACATAGCACCACTGCCCTTCGAACATCACCAGGTCGCCGATACGAATCGGTTTAGCAAGCGACAGCTGAAAGGAAGACAGGATATTGCCCAGCACCGTTTGCCCGGCAATACCCACGAGTACCGCCAAGACGCTCGCCGAGGCTAAAATCGATAACCCCAACGTTTCAAAGAGCTGGATCTTGCTTAAAACATAAATCGAAACGCTGATTACCGTAAGCAGAATGATGCCCCGGCGTAAGGCGTATAACGAGGTTAAAAGCTTACGCTCATCCTTGGGTTTGGTGTCGTCAATTTCCCCCACCAGGCGGCGCGTCATGCGCAGCATAATGGTATCTATCAGGCGAAGCGCAATGGTACCGAGGCTCCAGGCCAGTATGGCGATCAATACAATCCGAAAAGTGGTTGTGGCGACAGCGGAAAACGATACGACGTAGTCGAGCAGCGTTTGGGTCACCAACGACATCATGATCAAGGCCATCGGACCTTTAATTCGCGCAGCGAAGATGCTTCGTGCCCCGCTCGGCAGCAAGCGTGCCATCAGCTCAACCAAGTGGTAGCTTCCCCAACCCACGAAGGTAATCACCAACAGAAAAATCGGAATGGCGATCCATTCCCATATCTTGAGCATCCCAAACGAAGCCTTTAAGCGGCTGGGGATATACTCTTCCAGCATTGAAGGACCGTACTCTTCATAAAGATCCGGGATGTAGGTAATGCTGTCTGGCATGATCAACCAGACGGGGTCCTGGTCATCTAACCGGTAGCGCCCCAGGCGAATATCGTAGTCCTGGCCTTCTATTTTCAGCGACGCAAGCTCAATATCTCGGCGCGGCTGGCCCGCCAGGGAGTTTTGACCGGTGGGGTCTTCAACAGCGGCGTCCTGACGACCGGAAAGGTTTGAGGCATTCATCCACTCACCGCGCCGCAATACTTCGGCTAACTGACGGGTCAACAACGCGCCTTGGCTCTGCTGCTCTTCCGCTGACAGGTCATTAAGATTCAGCATGTGTGCCGCTTCGGCAAACTTTTCCTCGTTGGTTAACCTCAAAAAACTGCGTATCGACTCACGCGGGGTTGCGCGCCGAACGTCGTCAGGCGCCTCATCCAACCCTTCATTTAGCGTACTAATCGCGAACCAACGGCTATCCTGGTCTTCTTCTCCCTGAGATTGCGCCGTGCAGAGGCTGGAAAATGCCAATGCTATTACCAGCACTATCCATGTAGGCCACGAGCCGTGTGCTTTCATAATTACTTTATCCATAGAGGTGAGCCGACGTTTGTCCACCAACGATCAGTAGGTAACACTGTTTTATCCGTGTCAGTGGTGAAACGAATTACAGCCTACCTATGTGGATCAAGCAAGCCAAAGCCTGACCGTCTTATCAGCTCAGTCAGGCTTTAGTCTTACCCAGGCGGCGCTAACGTGCCTTACGCCTAAGCTTTACTCCAGCTTGGTAAGCCGCAGCCGGGAAATTCTGGAAGAGGGCAAAAATGAGTCTGACCGCGCTTCTTCCCAGTACTGCTGAAACACCGTGTGCTCGCAACGGCCACTGAGCAGTTCATCAGGCTTTAAAAAGGTAAACATCTGATCGTAAGACTGAATCTCATTTTCAGACACCCGCCGAATAATGTGCTCAGGCCCCAGCTCACTAGGGTGGCTAAGCCCGGCGGCGCCCAGCATTTCCGCCAACGCTTTTAAGGTATTGCGGTGGAAGTTGTACACGCGGTCTGTTTTGTCAGCGATATCCAGATGGCGGCTGCGGTTGGGATCCTGAGTAGCCACGCCGCTTGGGCACTTATCGGAGTGGCAGTTGAGCGCCTGGATACACCCTAGAGAAAACATGAACCCCCTGCCCGCATTACACCAATCGGCCCCCAGCGCCATGGTGCGGGCAATATTAAAGCCGGAGGTAATCTTGCCTGCCGCGCCAATTCGAATCTCCTCGCGAAGCCCAGCGCCCACCAGCGTGTTGTGCACCAGCGTTACAGCTTCGGTGAGCGGCACCCCCATACGGTTGATAAACTCAAGCGGCGCAGCGCCGGTTCCGCCTTCACCGCCATCCACCACAATAAAATCCGGCCTTTCACCGCTTTCCAGCATGGCTTTAACAATCGCAAACCATTCCCAGGGGTGACCAATCGCCAGCTTGAAACCTACCGGTTTGCCGCCGGAAAGCGTGCGCAGCTGGCCAATAAAGCTCATCAACTCCAGCGGGGTTGAGAACGCTGAATGGGCGGCAGGAGAAATCACATCCTGGCCCATAGGTACTTCTCTTGCCTCAGCAATCTCGGCGGTTACCTTGGCTGCGGGCAATATGCCCCCGTGGCCTGGCTTGGCGCCCTGAGAAAGCTTGATCTCGATCATCTTAACCTGATCATCCGCTGCGTTGGCGGCAAAGCGCTCGGCGTTAAACGTGCCGTCCTCGTGACGACAGCCGAAGTAGCCGGAGCCTATTTCCCAGACCAAATCACCGCCATGCAAGCGGTGGTAGCGAGAGATCGAGCCTTCGCCCGTGTCGTGATAAAAGCCACCCTTGTAAGTGCCGGCATTCAGCGCCTCGATGGCATTACCGGAGAGCGAGCCAAAGCTCATCGCCGAAATATTAAACACGCTGGCAAAGTAGGGCTGGCTACAGCGACTACCGCCCACCTGAACGCGAAAGTCAGCGTCTTCAATGGTATGGGGAAGCAGCGAGTGATTAATCCACTCATGGCCCGGCTGATACATATCCCGAAGCGAACCAAAGGGCTTCTTGTCGCTCTCGTTTTTAGCGCGCTGATAGACCACGGCACGCTGCTCGCGGGAAAAGGGCCGTTCATCCAGATCCGACTGAATAAAGTACTGGCGTATTTCCGGGCCGATCGACTCCAGAAAATACCGAATATGGGCAAGCACAGGATAGTTACGGCTTACCGTGCGCTTGCGTTGGCGCACGTCGTGTAAACCCAGCAAGGCAAGGCTGCCAAACACCACCACGCCCAATAACCATATAAGCGAGAAGGACAGCCCTATGAGTGAAATAGCCAACAGACACCAGCAGGCAACAAAGGCAACGTTACGCAGTGGCAGGCGGGTGAGTCCTCTTGCTTCAATCATGTGCGCTAAAACTCCTTGGGGGGCGGATTAATCATTAGCAAAGTAATGACTAGCATAACGTACGCGGCAACCATAAAGGTAAGTTGAGCATTAAGTGTCGTACGAATGCAGCTGCTGGGAGGACAGCGTATTCATGTTCCATTCAGCGAATACGTTTATGCTACGTGCAGCCAATCGAATACCCATTGGGTTGAATGCCATTGTGTTGAATGCCGTCTGGAGCATGAGTATGACAGTAAAATATTGTGGCGCGGGCCGCCTGGTTGCCGCGCTGACATTGGTGTTAATAGCGACTAGCGCAGCTGCTGAGCAGCCTTCACAGGGTGAGCAACCTTTACGAGTTGAACAACTGCAACGCTGTGGCAATCTGCTGGCGATGGATATTCAAGAATTCTGCCTGCGTGTCAGCGGGCTGGATGACACCGATTTTCAAGTGAAGCTCAACGGCACCCCACTTCACGCAGAAGGCCTTGACCACGATGGAGATCGAGTGCGGGTGCGCATCAATAGCGCCGATGCGCAAAGCGGTCCTCTGTGGTTCGAGCAGCACGAACAGTCCAGCAATCCGGTTTGGGTCAGCCTCAGAGGCAGCCATGTGCTGGCGGCCACGGATCAAGAGACCGCCAAGAACATGGATGACATTACCACCTACGTGGATCTGATCAGTCTGATCATTGAAGAAGACTACGACGGTGCCGAGGAGGCCCAGCGGCTGGCAGAAAAATACGGCGCTGAAGTCGTCGGCATGATCCCGCCGCTCAATACCTATCAATTGCGCTTACCCGTCGACAACCTGGAGGAGCGCGATGCGTTAGTACTCAGGTTAGGCAGCGAGGTCAGCATCGATGCGGTCGTCGTCGAAGAATCCGGCGCAGAAGAAACCGCTGAGAGTGAGGCAAACAACCTACCCAATGCAGATGACCAGCGATGGGCATCCAATCGCTTTCTGGATGCCGTGAACTATTACCAGCGGCGTCTGCCGCAGAACGGGGATATCGAAACGCAGCCCATACGCATTGGCGTCATTGAGAGAGAAGTCGACTTTGATTCGCCGGATTTTGCCGATTACCTGGGCGACTGCCGTAAAGATTCGTCAAGAACCTGTGTTTATGCACGCGATGCCGCCACGCCCGATGGGCACGGCACCACGGTTGCCGGCGTTTTTGCCGCGGCCTGGAATGAAGGTGGCAACAGTGGTTTTCTACGCGGCTTGGACGAGGTAGGCCCAGGCTTTGATGTGATTGTGGACCGCAATTCAGATGCAGGCATTACCGCCAATGTCGCCGCCTCGGTGAACCTTGTGGAAGACGGTGTCCGAGTGCTCAACTGGAGCTGGGGCATCCACCGGGTAGGCGCTACCGATATTAACGGCGACGAGGTTGATTCATTAGTGCGCTCAGGCATTGCCATGAGCGGTTATGAAGAACTGCTTGAAGAGTTCTTCTTATGGCTGCGCCGAGAACATCCGGATGTAGTGGTCGTGAACTCAGCGGGCAACGCATCATCGTTTTCTGGGAGTGATGATTATCGGCTGCCCTCCTCGTTCGTGACCGAGCAGCTGTTCGTAGTGGGTGGGCATGAGCGCAGTGATGAGGACGTCCCGGTGGAAGATCCCCGTTACGTGATCAAACGTGAAGCATCGAATATCGATATGCGCGTGGATATCACTGCGGCGGCCTGTGTGCGCGGGTCTTCCCTGATAGAGGGTGAGCAAGGCGAGGCCCATTGTGGAACCTCCTACGCCACCCCGCTGGTGGCGGGCCTATTGGCTGCCATGATGTCGATAGACCCAGAACTCACGCCAGCGCAGTTACGCATTCTGCTCCGCCGCGGCGCCATGACCATCGGTGAAGAGTACGATTTCGAGCCGACTGATGCCGATGACCTGACCGCACCAATTTTACCGTCAGAACGCGCCAATGACCTGAATCATCCGGATATTGGCCTTTCCGCTCGGCTGAATATGTACAAGACGCTGGATCTAACGGTGCAGAGTCTGGAACGAGACCGCTAGGCTATCTAGACCGACGCAGAAAAGCCCACCCCACGGGGTGGGCGATCGCCGCATCATACTCTTTTAGGAACCATCAACTTGCTTGCCGTACGCACCGTGATAACGATGGCGCTTGCGGCAACGACGATCAAAAACGCTCCTAACGTCAGCATCGCCGTGAAGCCGAATAAATCGAACAGTATGAGTCCGGCGACACATCCGCTCAGGAATGAAAAAATCGTTATTAAATGGGTATGTAACTGCTTTTGAAAAAAGCGCCGATCAAGCGATCCATCACGTGACACGAAGGATGACAAGAACGAGCCTAGCGCGATGCCCGCATCGGTCAGTGTGCCGGTCACATGCGTCGATCTCACCCGACCATTGGACAGTTGCGTTGAGGTCGAGTTATGCACCCCCATCAAAAAGCCCAGCATTATCAGCACTTGCGAGTTGAAGTGCGTCGAATACACCAGAATTTCAAAAAGTGATACGGCGACCAGAGCCGCGCCTTCAACTAGAAGTATCAGACAGAAGATGGTTCTTATTTTCTGACCTGCGATCACCGCAATACGGGCAAGCATCCCTCCCATTACGAAGGCAATGAGCAGAGTTGCCAGAAACAGAAACCCATGCGTATCGGAGCTTGCCACTTCGCTTGGCATTTGCGAGACGTTGCCACTCATATGCGAGGGGAGAAAACCAAAGGCGCCCAATGCCATGGCATTGAGAATACCCGCAGCCGTCGCCAGCACCATTGCCAGATAACGATCTTCGGTATGAGATCGAGCTTTCTTCTTTTTGATTAGCACAATTGCGTCTCCAACTACCGGGCTGACAGTGAGTAGTTACGACACTAATACTAAAGAATAATTCTCATTTGTCTAATTAAGTAAGTACTTCCCTATTAGCACCTGGCGCCAAACCTTAAATAGCCAGCAAACACTGCAGACGAAGACTCTCTTGTCACTCCTCCCCTGCAAAGCAAGATTCGTTTAAGCTCTCTATGCTATAAAAAGAGTGAAACATCTGGCATCTATCAGATAACTCACTAAGCTCTTGTCTCTTTACATGACTTCAGGCCACGTTAAGGATGTTATGGGTCTTCAAGAAATCGCTTTTGGCGGCATTTATCTCAGCCCTCTGCTGATTTACGCATTGATTGGGTTTGTCGCCACTCTGGTGACCCGCTCCTTGCTTCATTGGATAGTCGGGCAGTACGCGCTGTGGTACGAGGCATGGTTCGACATCTCTCTTTTTGTCATCTTTACCGCAGCCACCACCTTCATCTTTACCATTTTGCTTGAAAGCCCTTAAGAGAGACCCTTAATGCGCCCTTCGCTTCGTATTCTGCTGACCCTTATTATTGTCGCGATTGCCGTTGCCGCCGGTGCCTGGCTATGGCGCTATTACCTTTATACGCCCTGGACGCGCGACGCCCGCGTGCATGCAGAAGTCATCACCATTGCCCCGGATGTCTCCGGCTGGGTACGCACCCTTAACGTGGCCGACACCGATTACGTTGCCCAGGGTGATACGCTGTTTGAGATCGACGATGCACGCTATCAAGCGGCAGTGAATAAAGCCCAGGCAACGGTAGAACATCGTCAGGCAACGCTTGAGCTCAACCGGGCCGAAGAGGGCCGCCGCAATCAGCTGCGCAATAGCCGCGCGATTAGCGCTGAGGATCAGCAGGTTGCCCAGGTAAATTCGCGCATTGCCGCCGCTGACCTGCAGCAGGCTGAGGCTGATCTGGCAAGCGCCCAGCTTGACCTGGAGAGAACCCAGATTAACGCGCCGGTAAGCGGTCATGTGCTGAATGTGCAGCTTTCGGCCGGTAACTACGTCAACCGCGGAAGCTCAGTACTGGCGCTGATCGCCGCCAATTCTTACTACGTGGTGGGTTATTTTGAAGAAACCAAAATGGCCACAATTCACGTGGGCGACCCGGTCGATGTCGTCTTAATGAACGGCGATACGCACCTTAACGGCCACGTGGTAGGGATTGGCCGGGGCATTGCCGACAGCAATACCAACCTGAACCAGCAACTGCTGCCTCAGGTTGCGCCTACGTTCAACTGGGTACGCCTGGCGCAGCGCATCCCGGTACGTATTGCCCTGGATGAAATCCCCGATGAAACGTTGCTGAGTGTCGGCATGACGGCCACCGTTCATGTCCGTCCTGTCGAGCGTCCTGCCGAGCGCGCTACCGAAACCCAAAACGCACGGCCTGAGTAACCCATGTCGCCGTTCGTTCAAACGTATTTAATGCCCAACGCCACGGCGGTCAAATTTGCCATCAAGACCACCCTGGCGATGATGCTCGCGCTCTATGTGGCGCTCTGGTTTGACTTGGAACGCCCCTACTGGGCGCTGATGTCGGCGGCGTTTCTTCAGATTCGTCCGATGAGCGGCATGGTGATCGAAAAAGGCATCTGCCAGCTTGGCGGCACTTTTATCGGCGCCGTGGCGGGCATCATTATCATGGCCCTGTTCGCTCAAGCGCGTATACCCGCGCTGATTACCCTGACCGGCTGGATCATGCTGTGTACCTATGTCGGCTCGCTATGGCGTAACAACTACACCTACGGTTGCCTGATGGCCGCGGTGACCGCCATGCTGATCGTGGTTATTTCCAGCGGTAGCACGCCTGCGGGGATTTTCGATATCGCGGTGGCGCGCCTTTCTGAACTGGGGCTGGGCGCGGTCTGCGCGATGCTGGTCAGTTCGCTGCTATGGCCATCCCACGTGGGAACGCACCTGGCGACCCAAGCAGACAGCGTCATCAATGAAGCTTTTGAGCATGCCGCCCTGCGCCTGGAAGCCAGCGACGACATTCCTGCGATGCAGAAGGCCCTGCGCGGCAGTTTAGGGCCATTAACCTTACTTGAATCCGATAGCCAGGCGGCCCGCTTTGAAGGCCCGGTCGGCCCTGGCCGAGTGCGCGCGACCCATGTCCTCACACGGCGCACGCTGCGCTTTTTCGCCAATTTGCAGGCGCTCCATCAGCTCATGCACGATCATGCCGACCGGCTTGATCCACAAAGCCTGAAGCTTGCCTGTCAGGTGGCTCAGGGGTTTCGGGAGGCCGAGCACGTTAAAGGCGTTGCTGACGCCAGAAAAACGCTTCAGGCGCTACGCCATCTGGTGCATGAAAATAACGACGAAACCACCTTGGCACCGCTGGATCGTCGCCTGCGCCTGGGGCTACGCGAGTCCATTGGCCACGCCATGGTGATGCTTGACGCCCGCGAAGCGATAGCCTCCCCGGGGCGCTATCAATTGCGCTCATCGCCGCTGGCCTGGCACCGCGACCACCTCGCCGCAAGTATCAACGCGATACGCTCAGGGATTGTGTTCTCGCTGCTCGCGGTCTTCTGGATTGTTACCGCCTGGCAAAGTGCCATGATCGCCATGATGCTGGGCACCCTGTTTTCGGCCTTCTTTGCCAGTCGTGACAACCCGATAGCGATTACCATGATGTTCTACAAAGGCATGCTGGCGGCCATTCCCAGCGCCTTTCTGTTCGGCCATGTGCTGCTCTCTCAGGCCAATAGCTTTCCATTGCTGGCACTCATTTTCGGGACACCGCTATTTTTAGGCCTATTAGGCGCGACTAACCTGGCCACGATGGGCTACTGCCTGGCCTTTACCATCTTCAACATCCTGCTGACGATGCCCGGCAACGGCATGGACTTCTCGTTTGACAGCTTCGCCAACCGGGTAGTCGCGGTGGTAATCGGCCTGAGCTGCGTGGTAATGGGCTTTCGCCTACTGCCAGGGCTGGGGACTCGGCTTAGGCGGCGGCGTTTGATCAAGGCAATATCCAATGATATTCACGAGCTAAGACGCCGTTCAATTCGCGATGCTGAAACCCGCTTTAGCGGCCATATGGCCGACCGCCTTCTGCATCTGGCCCAGCACGACGATATGCTGCCCGAAGAACAGCGCCACCTGTTTATTCTTGGCCTGACCGGGCTTGATTTAGGCACCGCCACACTGCGGCTGCGCGACCGGCTTGACGATGCGCCGCATCCACTCATTCGTGAAGCGCATCAAAATGTGCTGCGTGCCTTAGCGGTGGGTTTTGAAGACAGCGCTACTGGCCACCTGCCAAAAGGCATTCGTGAAGCGGGAAAACAGCTGGAAGACGCCATTACCACCCACGGCGATATCTCCGCCGACCGCCGCGTCCTGCTGGAAGGTCTGATTGAGCGCCTGGAACTCTCGCTTGAGCGCCTGGCGCGCATTATGGCAGAACGTCCGCAGCGTAAGCCTAAACCGCAGGCCAAGCACTTTGCTCAAGAAGCACAAGACCCCTAGCTACTTGGTGAAAACCGGCTCTTTTAGAGCGGTGGAGGCCCCTGGGGCTATATCGGAAGACGTGAAGGAATTTAGCCGCTTGGCAATGGAGGTGCTACATGTCTCGTCCACGCAGAGTCTGGCTTGCGGTCGCCGCCATGTTCTTTCTCAACGGCGGGCTGTTCGGCACCTGGGCTTCGCGCATTCCTACGGTGGCGTTGCACCACGACCTGGATGGCGGACGGCTCGGCCTGCTGCTACTCGTGCTGGCTTTTGGCGCTCTGATCTCGTTTCCGTTGGCGGGCAGAGCTTCGGATACCTTCGGCGCCGCGCGTGCGACCCTCGCGATTGCTCTCGCCTACACCCTTGCTCTAGTGATGATCGCTTGCGCTTTCAACCTCTGGTTGACGGCGGCGGCGCTGTTTCTCTTCGGTGCCGGCCATGGTGCCATGGATGTCACCATGAACAGCTGGGCTGGCGAGGCGGAGCGCTTCATCGAAAAGCCGGTCATGTCATCATTTCATGCCATGTGGAGTTTGGGCGCAGGCGTCGGTGCCGCGGCGGGCTATCTGGCGGTCAGCCTGGAACTATCGCTGCTTACCCACTTTTCGCTTATCGGCATCGCGATGTACGTGAGCATGATCTGGCTTGCGAGTATCGGCTGGAAATCTGAAACAAGGCCCCGTCCGGCGGGGGCGAAACGCTTTCCGCTGCCCCATGGTGTCCTGCTTTGGGTCGGGATCATCGCCCTGTGCGCCTCACTTGGTGAAGGCGCCATCGCCGATTGGAGCGCACTGTTTCTGGTCACCGTCACGTCGGCGACCACGGCCCAAGGAGCAATAGGGTACGCCGTATTTTCGCTGGCCATGGTCATCATGCGCTTGATCGGCGGCGGCGTGATTTCCCGGCTAGGCCCGGCAAACGCGGCACGCTTTGCCGGGTGTTCGGCCACCATCGGCGTGCTTCTCGCCGTCATTCCCGCCAACTTCATGGCCGCGCTGCTTGGCTTCTTCTTCCTGGGTATCGGCTACGCGCTTATCATGCCGCTGGCATTTTCCCGCGCGGCCAACGATCCCGATACGCCACCGGGCGTCGCCATCGCCAGCGTAGCGTCCCTGGGCTATGGCGGCATGCTGCTCGGGCCGCCGTTGATCGGCTTTACCGCTCACTTCATCTCGCTGCACTATGCCTTCGGAATACTTGGCCTGCTGGCAGTGTGCATCGTGTTCATTGCCTCATCACTTGAGCGCTTCTAGCGCCTGTTCAGCCAACGCTGGTTTTCAGCTATCGTTTAGCCGAACAGGCGCGCTAGGTGCTGGGTGTAAGCGGCCATATCGCGCTCGACGTCCGGTGCCTTGATCACATCGTTGGCGATAAAGATGGGCAGCGCTTCCAGGCCAATAAATTCCTGAGACTTGTGGAACGGGAAGTAAACGCCATCAACACCGCGACCCTCAAAGAAGTTATCCGCTTCATCGAAGGCGGCCAGCGGTGCATTCCAGGTAAGTGAAAGCATATAACGACGCCCTTGCAACAAGCCGCCGCTACCGTATTGCTTGGTGGGGTCCTGGCGCGAGCGGCCGTCGCTTGCGTAAAGTGAACCGTGCCCGGCGGTAAAGACTTCATCAATGTAGCGCTTAACGGTCCAGGGCGCGCCCATCCACCAGCCGGGCATCTGATAGACGATGGTGTCCGCCCAGAGGAACTTTTCCACCTCGGCCTCCACTTCGTAGCCCTGCTCAATCACCGTTTCACGAACTTCATGGCCCTGCTCGGCTAACGTACTCCAAGCCACATCATGCAGGGTATTGTTGAGCTCACCGCCAGAATGGGCGAACGGCTTGCCGCCATTGATTAACAGAATCTTCATCGTTAAAAACCTCTTACCCAATAGATAACCTTGCCTGTCGATAGGTGATAACCCTACCGGTATGGCTTGAATGTTGGCTATTATGAGATGCTCACAGGCATGGAAAAACCCGCCCCTTGGCAAGAGACTTTTGATATAAAGTCAACAAACGTGTTTTAACCCAATAGGCGCGAGCCGCAGTTATGAAAACCACCCTTGAAGAGCAGCAGGCATTTATTACCGTAGTGGATAGCGGTTCGATCACCGGCGCCGCCGAACGGTTGAGTATTACGGTGTCGGGCGTCAGCCGAGCGCTTAATCGCCTGGAACGCAAGCTGGGCGCCACCCTACTGCGTCGAACCACGCGGCGCCTGGAGCTGACCGAAGAGGGCGAAACGTTTTTAGATCACTGCCGCCGCATCTTGACCGCGGTAGAGGCGGCGGAAGAGTCGGTTCAGGATCACCACGGCCAGCCTCAAGGGCGGCTGCGGGTAAATGCCGCGCCCAGTTTCATGCAGTTCGTCATTGTGCCAGTGCTTGGTGAGTTTCGCGCCCGCTACCCAGGCATAACGCTACAGCTGGACACCCACGACCGTTTTGTAGACCTGCTGGAACAGCGTGTGGATTTAGCCATTCGTATTGGAGAGCTTGACGACTCATCGCTGCATGCACGGCGCCTGGGCCATAGCCCGCTTCGTATTCTGGCAAGCCCCGCTTACCTTAAGCGCGCGGGCACTCCACAAAGCATTGAAGACCTTGAGCGCCACAGCCTGCTCGGCTTCAGCCAGCTTGACCACCTTAATCGCTGGCCGCTGCGCCGTGCCGATGGTGAATACTTACGCATTACGCCCGCCCTCTCCGCCTCCAGCGGCAGCACGCTGATTGAGCTCGCGCTTAAAGGCGAAGGGATCGTCTGTCTAGCCGACTTCATGACCATCACGCCCCGCAAGGCAGGTGCATTGGTCGATGTACTGCCCAATCATACCGAACGTCAAATGCAGGCCGTCAATGCCGTCTACTACCGTCAGGCCACGCTATCCCAGCGCGCCCGGCTGTTTATGGATTTTCTGGCCGAACGCCTGCCGGGGGAGTATTTGCAGGGTTAAAAGTCTGGGCTAACGATGATTAAAGCCCAAACATCAGCGTTCGATGCGTCGAAAGTCCTGCCATGACACCGTCAGCCACGGCAAAAGTAACGGATCCTCCCGCACGGGCTACATCACCGCAGGCAAAAATGCCTGGAATGGAGGTAGCCTGCATCGCATCGGTTTTGACGATGCACCCCATTGGCGTTTCTTCAAGCTCACACGCCAGTTGAGCCACTAAGGGCCCAAGGTGCAGCGTCGGGGCAACGAAAAGCCCTGCTAGCGAAAACTTACGCCCATCGCTCATCATTAATTCAATGCCCGCACCGGATTGTTCAGCCAATTGAGCAACGGCGCCACGCTCAATATGTGCACCGCGTGCCTCCAACTGAGTCAACTGTTCGCTACTCGGCTCGAAGGCATCGTTCAAAAACAGCGTGGTTGCTCCCCAGTCCGGCAGCATCAAGCCATGGTGCATCGCAAGCTCAGAGGTCGCCAGCACGCCAATCCCTACCTTGCCCAACTCGTAGCCGTGGCAGTAAGGGCAGTGAAAAACGTGTTTGCCCCACAAGCCGGCGAGCCCTGGTAAGCTCGGAAGCTCATCGGTCACGCCAGCGGCCAGAATAATGCGCCGTGCCTGATAGGTGCTGCCATTATTGAGCACTACCAAGAAGTTATCCGCCTGCCCGGTTACCGCCTCCACACGCCCTGCCTGCCACTCAACTGTTGGGTACTCCATTAGCTGACTGCGAGCGTCTGCCGCTATTTCGCCCGGCGGCACACCATCTTGAGCTAAAAAGCCATGCGAATGGGCGGCAAAACGATTACGTGGCTCCCCCGCATCAATCACCACTACGTTTCGCCTTGCCCGCGCCAACTGCAGACCCGCTGCCATGCCCGCATAGCTTCCGCCAATAATCACTGCATCAACACTCATCATCTGTCTCCCGTTGTGCCCGCCAGAGTAAAACCATTTCATGTATCTTTTATTGATACATTAAAGACCTTACAAGAGCAAGTCCCGTATTCTCAGGAGTAAAGGAGTCAGCGAAATAATGCGCTATCAGAGCGTCGGTAGCTGATAACCCTTGCGCGTGGCGATATTGTCAAACTGTTCGGCAAGCTCCGCGAGAGTAACGGCGCCCAAGCGATTGATAAGCAAAGCCTCGGCCTCATGCATGGCGTCAAAAATCGCCGCGTTGACTACCTGTTCTACCGCGCAATCAGGGTTGGTATGATCCGTGCCAATAGCGAAAATGCGCGGCCCACCCACGGCGTTGTGGATGTCCAGCAGGGTTACGTTGTGCAAATCGCAGGCGATACGCCAACCGCCGTTATGTCCCTTTTCGGATTTCACATAACCCGCCTTGCGCAGCCCCGCCATTGTACGGCGTACTACGGCCCCATTGGTGCCCAGCATGGCGCCGATCTGTTCAGAGGTAATCGGCCGGGATTCGCGGGCAATGTGCAAAAGCACATGCAGCATACGAGAAAGGCGGCTATCGGTTCTCACGGGAAAACATCATCCATGTAGAAACAAGGGAAATGAAGGATAGCCGAACTTTAGCATATTCATTACCGGGCGCTGGCATCCACGTCACGCTTTTCCAACGTGCCCGGCTGTGCATGGAGTTTTTGATAGAGCCGTTGTCGATGATGTATATAAACGCTTAAACCAACACCTCCATGACGAATATTTTACCGTTTTGACGGTTAAGCAGAGCAAGAGTATCAGCCGTGCCGAGAGCCTAGTATCTGCTTCAAAACGCGCGATTCCAGTACAAAAGGAACGGACATATGATCCTCACCCTCGACTGTATAAAAACTGCTGCGTAGGCCGTATGCCGACAGTGGTTCAATTCGCTGATAGAGCTGACTGGCATCCTGCTGGTTCTGAAGAGAGTCGTGGTCAGCCACGATCAATGACAAACTGTGGTGGATAACATTAGCCTCGCCTGCTTCAACCTGCTGCCTGAAATCGCGTTCATGTTTCAGCAGATAGCTATCATCCCACCAAAGGCTCGGGCTGGCGGCAACCAAGTGATTAAACAGATCTGGTCGGGTAAACAGAGCATAAATCGCAAACATGCCGCCAAACGAGTGGCCATAAAGGCTCTGGTGATGAGTATCCACCGGGAAGCGTTCAGCGACGGCGGGCATCAACCTATCCTCGATAAAATCCAACAGCTCATCCTGCCCGCCCTGAGGAGGTGTGTTATTTTCCTCTGGTACCGGCGGTGATAAGTCGTAGGAGCGCCGCAAGAAATTATGGGGCGCCTCGCCAGGATAGGCGATGCCGACAATAATGGCCTGGCGAAACTGCTCTTGCGCCCGCTTGGCCTCATGCAGGGAAGCGAAATACGCGTTGGCATCCAGCACATAGATCACTGGGTAACCACCGCTGTAGGGCACCTCGCCTTCGGGCTTGCTGATCAGAATCCGATAGGCAGCGCCCTCCTCATTTTGCATCGACCATTCCAGCGTCTGGTCAAGGGTTACTGGCCGTTCAGGCACCGGCTCCTGGCTCGGCGCCGCCACCGCTGATACGGGCCCAAGCAGCAGCCCATTAAATATTAAAGTACTGATAAATAACTTCATGGCAGGTTGCCTCCTAACCACTGTAGCCCTATTACTGGATTCACCACTGGTACGAGATGCTGCCAATCAGGCTGCGGCCGGCTCCGCGATAGCAATAGATGCCCTCGCAGGAAATATGCTCTTCATCCGTTACGTTAGACGCATTGAGGCTGGCGCGAACGCCCTGAAATGAGCCGCCGAAGTCATAGTGGGCCGCCAGATCAACGAGGCTGTACGCGCTGTTTTTATAGCTATTGGCATTATCGATGTATTCAGTACCGATATAGCGCACCCCGCCCGACAGATGCAGTCGATCAAGCTCGGGAACCCGATAATCCACCCACAGAGATGCTAAATGACGGGGTGTATTCGCTAGATCACTGCCCTCGTTGCCATCGTTATCTTGCGTTATTTCAGCTTGGTTATAGTTGTAGCTTGCCGTCATACGCAGGTCGTCGGTGACATTTCCAACAGCCTCAAGCTCAAATCCACGGGTACGCACTTCTCCGGTCTGCTCCTGAAATAGCGGATTGTCCAGATTAGTAGTTTTACGATTGGTTTCATGGATTTGGTAGATTGCTGCTGTTAGCAGCGTATCACTGCCCATTGGCTGATATTTCAGCCCCAGCTCGAACTGCTCACCGTCGGTGGGATCGAAGTCATTGCCTTCTGCGTCGGTACCGGCCTCAGGCAAAAACGACTGCGCATAGTTAAAGTACGGCGATAGCCCAAAGTCAAACGCGTAAAGCGCACCAAAACGCCAGGTGTTCTTCTCATCCCGGCGTTCGCTGGTAATTTCGGTAAGATGGTTGTGGGTTTCATCGTGCGCCCAATCGTGGCGAACGCCTGCAGTCAGACGCCAGTTATCGAGCTTAATCTGATCCTGTAAATAAAGACCTTTGCGGTGGTTTTTACCACTGTCATCCGTCCAGACGGTACTCGGCTGGGCCACTGGTTGGCTGTAGTCTGGGTTGTTGATATCGATGGAGGGCGCGCTGCCTCCAGCATAAGTAACATCGTTCTCAAGGAAGGAGTAATCAGCACCTAACATCACCTTGTGCTCCACCTCGCCTTGATTAAATGTTGCCTCAAGCCGGGTATCAGTACTCAGAGACTCCATCTCTTCGTAAAGACCCACACTGCTACGACTCAAGGTTGAGCCGGATAAGGCGCCCGCTGAAAGATACTGGTTGGTAGTATCTACTTGGCCGTATCGCAGGTTTTGCTGCAGCTGCAGATGGTTATTAAAACGGTGGTTCAACTCATAGCCCAAAGCCCACTGCGTTTGATCCAGCTTATCGAAGTTCTCATCACTGGACCAAAAATGGGTCAGGTTTTCACCGTCCTGATAAGGGCGCGGAGAAGCGGAGGTTAGACGCTCCTGATACTGAGTGATAAAAGTGATGTCGGTGCGATCACTAATCTGCCAAGAGAGAGACGGCGCCAGCAAAGCAACATCATTACCTACCTGCTCAATATCCGTTTGCGCATCGCGCATCACGCCCACCAAACGGTATTGAACATCGCGCCCCATATCGCCACCAACATCGAATTGGCCTTGCAGATGATCATGGCTACCTACCTGAAGCTGCACTTCCCGCGTTGCGTCTGCCTGAGGACGCTTACTGACGCGATTAACCAACCCACCCGGTGAAAGCTGGCCATAGCGCATTGAGTCCGGACCTTTGACGACTTCGATGCGCTCCAGGTTATAAGGCACGGTGGAATAGTAAGACAACCAACCGCTATTTGGCTGGCGCAATCCATCAAGGAAATCGCCATGGTAAACCGTCGGGTAGCCCCGTATTGAGATCAAGTCAAAGCGTGGATCCATACCCGCCGCTTCAGTTCGAACCCCAGCAGTATAAGCGACCGCCTGCTCTACCGTCTGTGGTTGACGGTCACGCAGCTGTTCATCCGTTATAACACTGACACTTTGCGCAAGCTCTATAAGCGGCGTATCAGTTTTGGTGCCCGCCGAGGTGCTATAAGCCAAATAACCGCCGTTACTGATTTTGCTTCCCAATACCTCAACGGTATCCAAAACCATGGCTTCTGCTTTATCAGCTTTCTCCATTACGTAATCGGCAGGGCCCTGCTTGACCACCTGCAAACCACTACCCTGAAGTAACTGTGTAAAACCTTCTTCCACGCTATAACGTCCATGCAAGCCATCGCTTTGCAGGCGTTCTGTGAGGCTCGAGGGAAAGGATAGAACGATACCTGCATGACTGGCAAACTGGCTTAATACGCTGCCTAGTGGCCCCGGCTCGATACTGTATGTACGGCCTGCCGCCTGCTGTGTTTGGCCCTCCACTGTTTGTTGCGCCTGCGCTAACGGCGCGGATAGTGGGGCCATCAGCAAGCAGCCCAATATAATACCCAGCACGCGCGAGGGTTTGTTGTAATGCTGGCGAAGAAGCATGGGCGTTTGGCAGAGCTTAAAATGCATTGTCATCGTTATCTCGTTAATTTCAGAGTCAATAAATCTCTCTATGGGTCGAACGAGATCGAAAAAGGGACAAAAAATAATAGAGTTTTTTTAACTAACCTCTTTTATGGTTACCCAGTAGTGGGTCAGACGGTCGATTTTAACCGGCAACGCATTGGCAATAGCCTGTAGTGCCCGGCCAGTATCATCAATAGGAAAAGAGCCGGACACCCGCAGCCCGGCAATCGAGGGGTCACAACGCAGCACGCCTTTGCGATAACGGCTCAATTCGGCCACTAAACTACTTAGCGGCCAATCCACTACCACTAGCAAATCGCGTGTCCAGCTATCTGCTTGCGGGGCGGCGTTGGCAACCTTCACATTACGTGTACTCATCCACGCCTGCTCACCGGCAACAATACGCTGGGTCTTATCACCAGCCGACAAGGGGATCAACTCGACCTCATCTTCCAGCACAGTGACCTGGGTAGACATATCTTGCTTGCGCACCGTAAAAACGGTTCCCAACGGTATAACCAGGCCCTGTTCAGTGCGTATCTGCAACGCTTTATTAGCAGCAACTTTTTTGGCGCGTTCACTTGTGCGTATAAAGATTTCGCCTTCGTAGAGCCGGATCACTCGTGCCGTCGAGGTTTCCACAACGTCCAGTGCAGTGGCAGTATTGAGTATCAATTGCGTACCATCCGCCAAACTATATTTGCGACGTTCGCCTCGTGCGGTACGATGACTGGCCATCCAGCTTTGCGTAGGGGCTTGTCGCCATGCCAACGAACCAATCGCGCCTCCGGCAGCCAACAAAGCAAAACTGCGCAATACTGCCCGGCGGCTATGTCCCTGATACTGTTTAAGCTGCAACGTATTGAGTGACGCGGTGCCGGGCACTGACTGTAGCTGTCGGCGTAATTTTTCCACCTGTTGCCAAGCATAAGTATGAGCCGGATCGGCCTTCAACCAGGCGTCATGTGCCTGCTTTTCTTGCTCGGTAACATCCTCGGAGCGCAGCAGCGCATCCCACCGGGCGGCAGATCTGAGGGTGTCTTTACGGGCTGCCTGATTATCAATCATCGCGGTTATTCACACATAAGCAGCAAACAATGCTCAGTGGCTTTGGCCATATACTTTTTTACTGAGCTTACGGATACTTCCAAACGCTCGGCGATCTCGGCATAGCGCAGCCCTTCCAAATGGCAGAGTAGAAATGTCTGGCTGACCTTATGGCCCAGCCCCTCCAGCATCGCATCGATCTGAAACAGCGTTTCCAGAATAAGCGCCTGCTCTTCCGGAGAAATGACTACAGGCTCGGATTGATGTTTCAGCGCTTCCAGCCAGGCCTTTTCCAACGCATCCCGGCGCACAAAATCTATCCATACCCGACGGGCAATAGTGGTCAAAAAACTGCGCGGTTCATAAATTTTACTAATTTGGGCAGTATTGCCTGGGGAGGTAAGAATGCGCAGGAAGGTATCTTGAGCCAGATCAGCCGCCTGCCAACTACAGCCCGTTTTGCGCTGCAGCCAGCATTGCAACCAGCCATAATGTGTATTGTACATTTCGGCCAGCGGCGTATTTTTAGCTGAACCAGGCATTGCCCTCTCCAAAACAGTCAGCAAACCGAAGTAATTCTAATAATAGTAACTATTTAATGCAAATAATTACCATTTGTTTTAACTGTGTTTTTGGAGGGGTCTTTTTGAGTTCATGGAATGCGCTAAGCCATCGTAAGCGATAAGCCTCTTGATACCGTTGATTACTGTGGCGTGGCAAACGCGAGTTAACGCTCTGACTGGCCTCTACGAGTGATGCTTATTTTGCAGCGCATCGCTAAACGCGGCGGCCAGGATGCCCGTGGGCATGGCGATAATGCCGATGCCTGCCACAGCGGTTAAGCCTGCAAAAAACTTACCCAGTGCGGTGATGGGCGTGACATCGCCATAGCCCACTGTGGTCAGGGTGGCGATGCTCCACCATAGGGCGCGCGGTACGCTGCCAAAAGCTTCCGGCTGGGCGGCGGCTTCTACCACATACAGGCAGCAGGATGAAAACAGCAGTAAAAGCCCTGCCACTCCGGCACTTAGCAACAGTTCATGGGTGCGAGATTTAAGGGCGTCTGCCAGGGCAGACCATGCCTGGCTAAACCGTCCCAAACGTGCCAGACGCAATATGCGCGCTAAACGCAGAAGCCGCAGTAAGAAGGCATTGTTATGGGTCATAAAACCCAGGAAGAAAGGCAGAATGGCGATTAAATCCACCAGCGCCCAGAACGAGAAGATATAGCGAATACGCCCTGTAACACCGCGATAACGCGGATCTTCACCGATCGTATATAGCCGCAGCAGATACTCAATCGTAAATACACCGATAAACACGGCCTCCAGCGCTGTAAATAGCCCTGGCGCCATCGCTCTGAGCGTCGGCTCGGTTTCCAGTATGGCGGTAAGGGATGCAAGCAGTATGAGCAGACAAATAAGCTGGTTGAGTCTCGACAACCCCTTTTCATGCCAGGCTTCTGGTGCTAACTGGTGATAGAGCTTGGCTTTATTCATGCCCTCGCTCCAGCGGGCACCGGTTGACGCACATCAATCGACGTACTGCCACAGTGGCATAAATATTCAGGTGCTTATTCCCTTGGTCGTCTCAGGCTTTGAACCTTTAATGGTTAGAACCACTTTTTATTAACTAAATCCAAGTAAACCCGAAGGCGTAATCGATTGTAAAGAAAAAGGCATGGTGTCTTTTAAATCTTGATTAGTCAGGTATGGGTGTCCTTAACGCAAAGCCCCCGACCTGGGCCGGGGGCTTATCAAATACCTGAGCTTACAGCATCAAGCTTAGGACTCTACGTGGAACGCCATGGTCGCGTTAACTGCCTTTTTCCAACCGGCATAAAGCTCGTCGCGCTTTTCGTCTTTCATCTGTGGCGTAAAGCGCCGCTCTAGCGCCCACTGTTCTACGATTTCATCGCGTGATTTCCAGAAACCGACTGCAAGACCGGCAAGATAAGCCGCACCCAGTGCGGTGGTCTCGTTCACCTCGCAGCGCAGTACGTCCACTCCCAGTATATCGGCTTGGAACTGAGCAAGAAAATCATTGGAGATCGCCCCGCCATCGGTGCGCAGCTCGGTCAGCGCAATGTCGGCATCTGCCTGCATGGCTTTGAGAACATCGGCGCTTTGATAGGCAAGCGATTCAACCGCCGCGCGCACAAAGTGCTCTTTTTGGGTGCCCCGAGAGAGCCCAAACATGGCGCCGCGCACGTTGGAGTTCCAGTAAGGCGCCCCCAGGCCGGTGAAGGCAGGCACCATATAAACGCCGTCATTATCCTTGGCGCGGGTGGCGTACGCTTCTGAATCGGACGCCTTGCCCAGCATTCTCAGGCCATCACGCAGCCACTGGATTACGGAGCCTGCCACAAACACGCTGCCTTCCAGAGCGTACTCCAGCGTGCCATCCACTTCCCAGGCAACGGTAGTGAGCAGGCCGTTTTTGGAGGGCGTGGCGTGGGTGCCGGTATTCATCAGCGTAAAACAGCCGGTGCCGTAGGTATTTTTCGCCATGCCCGGCTTGAAGCAGGCCTGGCCGAACAGCGCGGCGTTCTGGTCGCCAGCGATACCGGCAATCGGTACCTCCTGGCCCATCAGGAACTTAGGCAACACGTTGCCATAGATTTCACTGCTGGATTTAATCTCGGGCAGCATCGATTCGGGTACGCCGAACAGCTCGAGTAGCTCCGGGTCCCACTGCCGATCACGAATATTAAACAGCATCGTGCGGGATGCATTGCTGACATCGGTCGCGTGTACGGCACCGCCGGTCAGGTTCCACACCAGCCATGAATCAATGGTGCCGAACAGCAGATCGCCCTTTTCGGCTTTCTCCTTAACGCCCGCTACGTTCTCGAAAATCCACTTCAACTTGGTGGCGGAAAAATAAGCGTCAATCACCAGGCCGGTTTTATCGCGAATCATATCGGCGTGGCCCGCTTCACGCAGCTCATCGCAGATCTCGGCGGAGTGACGCGACTGCCAGACAATGGCATTGTGCACGGCCTGCCCGGTATGTTTGTCCCATACCACGGTGGTTTCACGCTGGTTGGTAATACCGATGGAGGCAATTTCGGAAACATCCACGCCGCTGTTATTAATCACCTCGGTCAAGGTGGTCAGCACGCTGGTCATGATCTCGCGGGGGCAATGCTCGACCCAACCTGGGCGCGTAAAAATCTGTTCGAACTCATGCTGCGCTACGCTGGCTATCCGGCCTTCATGGTCAAATAGCATCGCCCGCGAGCTGGTGGTGCCTTGATCAATAGCGAGGACGTAGTTTTTCTGGCTCATGAAATGCCTCTCAAGCGTTAACGTTAAACGATTATTTTAAAATCAAATCAGCATGCTGGCTTAATAAACCCGGCTGACTTAATAAACCCGGATAATTTAATAAACATAGGCGGCAAGCCCGGCGAGGATGCTGCCGACAGCAGGCCCCAGGATCGGCACCCAGGCGTAGGACCAGTTGCTCGTCCCTTTATGCTTAATGGGAAGTAGCGCGTGAGCAATGCGCGGCCCTAAATCCCGAGCGGGGTTGATCGCATAGCCTGTTGGCCCGCCTAGCGAGGCACCAATGGATACTACCAGCAGCGCCACTGCCAGCGGACCAAGCCCTGACGGCGTATGGCCAAACATGATAATGACAAACACCAGCACAAAGGTACCAATGATCTCGGTGACCAGGTTCCAACCGTAGGAAGGGATAGCCGGGCCTGTGGAGAACGTCGCCAATATGCTTGAAGCATTTTCAGTAGCGTCGTAATGCTTTTTATAGGCCAGGTAGCAAATGGTTGCACCCAACCAGGCGCCAATGACTTCAGCCGTAAAGTAGGCGACGGTGGTCATAGCGTTGATAGGAATACCGGGGGCGTACTCGTTCGCCGGGCCTACCAGCAACGCAAGCGTAACGGCAGGGTTGATATGGGCGCCGGTGTCATAGGCAACATAAACCGCACAAAAAACCGCGAGTCCCCAACCAAAGAAGATAACGATGCCATCACTACTGTTACCGTTGGTTTTATTCAACAGCACATTAGCTACCACTCCGCACCCCAATAACGTTAATACGGCCGTACCGGCTATTTCGTGTAGAAAAATTGTTTCAAGCATTGCTACTCAGCTACCCCGTTTGACCGACTCGTCACTCTTTGAAGCAGCCGGATGTTCTTTTTAGAAAATTTCGTTTTCTTTTTGGCATCCTATAGCGGGCATTTTAAAAAACAATATAAAAAAACGAACTTTTACATAATCACAATATAAGAATATGATTTTAATATAATTATATGCAAATATAGACATTAGTTTAATGCGTGTTCGCTTATTATAAACAACCACTAACTCGATCACACAAAGATCCTAAATTGTCAACTAACGAACATTTTATTTTGGATAGTTATTGAATAGTTTTCTTCTGTGCATATTTTTTAAAAAAGTATAACCGTAGTGATTTTTGGGTTAGCAAAACGTGACCTATACTCAGGGTGGCAGCGATTGAGCTGGCCATCCTAAGCCCGTATTAAAAGCGGGCCTGACCACGTTTTTTGGGGTCACTTATCAAGGAGGAACGTACTATGTCGAGGTCTTCACCGACGACCTATCTAAGCGGCATCCACCCGCTTCATGCCTTATTACTTGCAAGCACCTTTCCACTTTTTCTTGGCGCTACGCTAAGTGATTACGCCTACTCGAAAAATTTCCATATCCAGTGGAGCACGTTTTCTTCCTGGTTAATTGCCGGGGGGCTTGTTTTTGCGGGACTGGCTTTTCTATGCGCAATTATCGGCCTCTTTCGTGCCGAACATCGCCGCGGGCTTGTCCTGGTCTATCCATTGATTTTGCTGGTCACCTGGATACTCGGCTTTATCAATGCGCTAGTTCATGCCCGTGATGCATGGGCCATGATGCCTACCGGCCTTATTCTTTCGATCATCGTTACCGTACTGACCGTCGCGGCGATTTGGATCGGTTTTTCTCGGCGCACCGTCGGAGCAACGTCATGAAATATTTTGCACTTCGCTATACAACGCCTTTGGCACTGCTGCTGACTGCCAGCGGCGCTTACGCTTTTGATGTCGAACAGCCCTTCGGCCCCAACCCTACACTCCCTGAACCGCAGCGCGGGCTGCTGCCAGATATGACGGTTCCCGAACCTGCCGAATGGGGCGACCAGCTGCCTACGGTTCCCGAAGGCTACACCATCACCAGGATCGCTTCTGATCTCAAGGTACCCCGGCAAACCATCATGCTGCCCAACGGCGATATTCTGGTAGCCGAAGGCAGTGGCGGTAATGCGCCAGCGTTAAAGCCCAAGGACGTAATCGCCGGCTATATCAAGGACCAGGGCAACACCTCTGTAGAAAGCGGCGACCGCTTAACCCTGCTGCGCGATGAAAATGGTGACGGCAACTACGAACAGATGATCTTCGCGGAGGATCTGAACGCGCCGTATGGACTAGCTCTGGTAGATAACAACCTCTATGTGGCCAATCAGGACGCGCTGGTGCGTTTTGATTATGAAGAGGGCCAGACAGAAGCCAGCGGGCCGCCTGAAGTCATTGCGCAGCTACCTTCAGAGATCAATCACCACTGGACCAAGGCGATGACCGCCAGCGCCGATGGCCAATATCTTTATGTGGGTATCGGCTCTAACAGCAATATTACCGAGCGCGGTATGGAGGCTGAGGTTAATCGCGCCGAAGTGTGGGAAATCGATGCCGAAACGGGCGCTCACCGGCCCTATGCCACTGGCCTGCGCAACCCGACAGCGCTTGCCATTCATCCTGATACCGAGCAGCTCTGGGCAGTGGTGAACGAGCGTGACGAGTTGGGCTCGGACTTGGTGCCGGATTATCTCACCTCCGTTCAGGAAGGCGGCTTTTACGGCTGGCCCTACAGCTACTGGGGGCAACATGTCGACCCACGCGTACAACCGGAAGATCCTGAAAAGGTAGAATCCGCCATTGCGCCTGACTACAGCCTGGGCTCTCACGTGGCACCGCTTGGCTTGGCGTTCTCTACCCCAGCCATGGGCGAAGAATACGCTGAGGGCGTTTTTGTCGGCGAACACGGCAGTTGGAACCGTGCCGATCCGGTTGGTTACAAGGTAAGCTTCATCCCCTTCAACAACGGCCAACTCTCTGACAGCGATCCGATTGATTTTGCCAGCGGGTTTCTTACCGATGATGGTAGAGCACTCGGCCGCCCTGTGGGCGTGACGGTTGATCCGGACGGCGCGCTGATCATCGCCGACGATCTGACCAATGCGATCTGGCGGGTGACACCGGATAATCCGCCCGCTCAACAGGCGTCCGAAGCAGACGACGCTGAGACAGAAGATCCTGAAGCAGCAAGCCCTGATATAGAAGGCTCTAACACAGAAGACCAGGAAAACGAAGATCTGGAAACAGACGAGTCCGTGACAGAGACCACTGAATAACCCAGCCAGTTGTCAGCGCCTCAAGTGGCTAAGGGCCAATCAAACGCCGGGTGGGCATTCCCCATCCGGCGTTTTTACCTACTGAAAATGCTTAAAACCCCAGTAGCCGCTTACGCACTGGCCGAATAGCCACCAGTGCCAGTATGCCGAGCGCCAACCACTCCAGCCAAACAGGCAGCAGCTCCTGCACCTCGCTTGCCTGCTCGACAGGGTTCCAGCCTGTCATACCCAGCACCGTGTCAAACACCCAGCCCACCAGCACGGTCACAGCAAGCACGCTGGTAAGGTATACGGCCAGTGCCGGATTGCCCAACTCGCGGCGCAGAATGGCCAACGTCGCCAAGCTGGTGATCGGCCCCGCCAGTAAGAATACCAGCGCCATGCCGGGTGAAATCCCGGCCAACAGCAGCCCGGCGGCCACCGGCGTAGCCGCCGCTGCGCAGATATAGAGTGGAATCCCCACTACGGCCATCAGTACCAGCGCCAGCAGGCCGCCCGAGTAATAAGCCAGCGTATCCGGCGGTACCAGGCTAACCAGCACGCCGGCCAGGAGTAGCCCGGCAAACATCCACGTACTGATGTCGTCCAATAAATCGCTGAATGCATAACGCAATCCGGCTTTCAGGCCAACGGGTTCGCCGGTGTCTGAATCGGGCGTATGGCAACCCGATGAAGCGCAGCAGCCACCGGACGTGGCCGGCACTGGCGTTTCAGTTTCACGCGTAAACCCGACCAGCAGCCCGGTCACAATGGCGGTTACCAGCGCACCTGCGACCCGCACTACCGCCATCAGTGGGCCAAGCAGTACGCTGGTAAGCAAGATGGAATCAACCCCGACCCCAGGCGTGCTGATTAAAAACGACGTGGTGGGCCCACGTCCGGCACCGCCACGGTGCAAGGCAATAGCAGTGGGAATTGCGCCACATGAGCACAGCGGTAACGGCATGCCAATGAACGCCGCCCGTACAATGCTGCCAAGGCTGCGGCCGCCCATCCAGCGCTGGAGCAAATGTTCCGGCAACCATGCCTTGATCAACCCAGCAATTAGCAGCCCCAACAGCAGCCACGGGGCTGCCGTTAGTGCGATTTGCATTAGTTCGAATATCAGCGTCATGTCATCATCTACTTGTCCACAGAGGGAATAGGGTCTAGCCTAAACCCTGTAATCGTTACAGGGTCAAGCTGATGAAAAACGCTTATCGCATTGGTGAGGTAGCTACCCGCACCGGCTGCTCACCGGAGAGTATTCGCCATTATGAAAAGCTGGGGTTATTGCCTGCTCCAAAACGCAGCGAGCAAGGCTATCGGCACTACGATCAAGCAGCGCTAGAGCGTATAGGTTTTATTCGTCATGGTCGCAGTCTGGGGCTTGATCTACATAGTATTCAGGAATTGCTGGCACTTTCTGACCACCCTGATACCGACTGCGGCGCAGCTGACGACATCGCCACTCGACATCTTCAGCATTTGGAAGCGCGCATTGCCAAGCTGCAAGCGCTCGCCGCTGAGTTACGCCAAGTGGTACAACAGTGCCGGGGCGGCAAAGCCGCCGACTGCCAGATTATTCAAACGCTGTACGACCACACCCACACCTGCAGCGAACGCGGCTGTGGGTAAAGAGATGCTGGTAATAAAGGCATAGGTAATAAAGGCATAGGTAATAAAAACGTAGGTAAATAGGGAGGTGGCACGCGGAATTGAATTCCCTCATTTTCACGCAGCGTCGTCTACGCTGAGGTTAGAGTAATCGTAAACAAGGAGTAGCACATGATCGAAACAAGGGAAGAACTCGACGAGATCAGAAAGACTTGCCGCACAATGGTAACCAAAAGCTCAAGCCTTTCGGCGGGCACGGCGATCATTCCCATTCCCGGTTTAGATATCGGCTCAGACGTTGCCATATTGTTAAGGCTGATTCCCAAAATTAATGAGAAATTCGGTTTAACGCCCGAACAAATCGAAAGCCTGGATACAGAATCCAAAGTAATGGTGATGACTGCCATTTCCAACGTGGGCAGCAAGATGGCCGGAAAATACATCACCAAAAAACTGGTTGTATCGCTGCTGCAAAAGATGGGCGTTAAGGTTGCCGCGAAAGGCGCTACTAAATTTGTGCCCTTTATCGGCAGCGCCGTGGCCGGAGGTATCAGCTTTACAGCGATGAAGTATATGGGCAATAGCCATATCGACGACTGCTATGAAATTGCCTTGGCGGCGATGGAGAACGACCTTCCTGCCAACGCGACAGAGCCTATGTTTGAACCCAAGCCATCCGAGCTTGATTAGAGCAGTCTGTTACCATCGTAGCGCTTACCGTTATCGCTCCCCCTATAAGTAAGCGTCAACCTCGCTCCACCGTTTAAACCCTAAACGGTGGACGACCAACAGCGCCAATACCCCCTATTGCTTGGCAAAAGCCAGTAGATACATAATTATGCTGTGCTTTTTCAAGAACATAACTGTCCCTTCAGGCATGCCAAACAGATCCTGCCACGAATATTAAACATTCTCATGTACATTTACATTTAAGAACCGTTTTTATATGATCCTTCGCCATTAATCGACACAAAACCAGCGAACAAGCGCCGTCAAGGCGTGCAAGGGATCCTATGAAAACGTCATCACTTCATGTCTTGAACACGGCCCGGCGGCCAGTGCAACATGCCACGCTAACCGCGCTTGTTTCCGCCTCTTTACTCGCCTCTGGTAGCGCTTTCGCGCAAACCACTAGCGCCGATAGTCCTGAAGCGCTGAGTACCGTCACGGTGACCGGCACCAATCTGTATGAAAACGTTGGCTACACGCGGCGCACCACCAGTGCAGGCACCGGTTTAACGCTTACCCAGAAAGAGCTGCCGCAAGCCATTAGTATCGTTACGGAACAACGCATCCAGGATCAGAATCTGGATTCCATCGAGTCGGTGTTGAGTAACACTACCGGTATTTCGGTGCGCAATGTCGATAGTGATCGCGTTAGCTTCGCATCGCGCGGATTTCGTATCAATAGCTTCCAATACGATGGGATTCCTACGCTCAATCGAGATAATCGCTGGTATTTTGGAGAGGGACGGCTAAATACAGCGATCTACGACCGTGTGGAAGTAATCCGTGGCGCCAACGGCTTGACCACGGGCTCGGGCAACCCCGGAGCATCGATCAATTTCGTACGTAAACACGCCGACAGCCGCGAACTTACTGGCTCTATTTCCGGCACCGTGGGCAGTTGGGACAAGCGTGGCACAACCGTCGATGTCACCACGCCGCTCACGGCCTCTGGCAATGTACGCGCTCGCTTTATCGGCGGTTATGAGGAAGGTGGTGCCCACCTTGACCGCCAGGACAAGCGTCGCACCTTCGGCTACGGTATTATCGATGCCGACGTAACTGAATCTACAACGCTCTCCCTGGGTTTTGACTATCAGGATAGCCACACCTCCTCGCCCACCTGGGGTGGTTTACCGCTATGGTTCAGTGACGGGACGCCCACCAACTATTCGCGCTCGTTCAGCGTGGCGCCGGACTGGTCCTATTATGACTTCGAGTCCGAGAAAGTTTTCGCGGAAATCAGCCACCGGTTCGACAACGACTGGCAGGTGCGCGTAGTCGGCGCTCATGAAAAAACCGATATGGACGGCAAGCTGGCCTACCCCTACGTGGAATCAACCCTACCGGATCAAATGGGTGCTGGCGGCGTTACCTTCTTTACCGGGTGGAACCGTGGGCACCGTGAAGTCGACTCTGTAGACGTGCAGGCAAGCGGCCCATTTGCGCTTTTAGGCCGTGAGCATGAGCTGGTCATCGGCGGCAACTACAGCGACCAGACCAATAACTACGAAAACACCTTTATTGATGGGTTTACCGTCGATGATTTCAATAGCTGGGACGGTTCGGCCCCCAACGAAGGCTGGGCGCCCTTTACTCCCTCTGAAGCATCCAGCACCCGTCAGAAAGCCGTTTATACCGCTTCCCGCTTCTCGCTTGCTGACCCGCTAACACTGATTGTCGGCGCACGCTATACCGAGTGGGAAGGCATGACCCAATTCCGCAGCCTTGATCAACAGAGCAAGTACGAAGTCACGCCTTATGGTGGTCTAGTATACGACTTCAACAATACCTACTCGGCCTTTGCCAGCTACACCGAGATTTTCGAGCCACAGAATTACCTCAATGTTGACGGCACTTACCTGGACCCGGTGGTAGGTAAGAACTACGAAACCGGCCTCAAGGCGGCCTGGCTCAACGGCTTGCTTAACGGCTCCTTCTCGGTCTTCCGTATTGAGCAGGAAAACGTTGCCGCAGCCCTCCCGATGGGCCCAGGCCAAACCGAGACGTTTTATACCGCCGCTGAAGGTGTCGTGAGCGAAGGCTTTGAAGTAGAGCTGAGCGGTGCAGTGACTGATGATCTGGATATGACCGTTGGCTACTCTCACTTCACCGCGAAGACCGAAGACGACACGCTCAATATTAACCAGCCGCGCTCCTTGTTCAACCTGTTTGCAAGCTACAACGTGCCGCAGAAACCTGAGCTGACCGTGGGCGGCGGGGTTAACTGGCAAAGCAGCCTTTTCGCCGGCAACCTGTCTACACCAGCAGGTATTCCTACCGAATACGAGCAGGATAGCTACACTCTGGCCAACCTTTTCGGTCGCTACCAGTTCACGCCGGAGCTATCGCTTCAGGTTAACGTGAAGAACCTGTTCGACGAGAAGTACTACAGCAATGTGGGTGGCTACGGCGTTTATGGCGAGCCACGCAGCATCTCCTCAACGCTGCGCTACGCGTTCTAACTTGCTGGCGCAAGCGTTAGCACCGTGCTGACAAGATCGCCTCCATTCGGTACTTATCGGGTGGAGGCGCTTGCATAATTGAACCGGAGAACCTAATGACCTGGTTACGTAACCGCAAAACGCTCGGCTTGGCAGCTCTTGCCACCCTTACGCTTGCCTCAACGCTGGCAAGCGCACAGCAATACCCGCTTGAAATCGAACATGCCCTGGGCACGACGGTACTTCAGGAAAAACCCGAACGGATCGCGACGGTAGCCTGGGCCAACCACGAGGTGCCGCTGGCGCTTGGCGTGGTACCGGTGGGCTTTGCTGCCGCCAACTTTGGCGCCCCCAACGGCGATGGCCTGCTTCCCTGGGTCGATGCCAAACTTGAAGAACTCGAAGTATCACCCCCGGCGCTCTTCGATGAAGGCGACGGCATTGATTTTGAAGCCGTGGCTGCCAGCCAGCCGGATGTCATCCTTGCCGCGTACTCAGGCCTTAGCCAGGCGGACTATACCACCCTGAGCCAGATTGCCCCGGTAGTCGCCTACTCCGAAGGGCCCTGGGCGACGGACTGGCGCGATATGATCCGTCTCAATAGTGCAGGCATGGGCATGAGCGATGAAGGCCAGGCGCTGATCGAGCGCCTTGATGCACAGATTGCCGATACCGCCGCGAACCACCCCGAGCTTGCCGGAAAAACGGCCATGTTCGTTACCCACCTTGACCCCACCAATTTGGGCCGCATCTCGTTCTATACCGACAACGATGCGCGGGTGCGATTTTTCCATGATCTCGGGCTGACCTCGCCTGAGGTAGTCAAACAGAACTCGGCCCCCGGAAAATTCTCGGGCGAAATCAGCTCAGAGCTGATCGATGAGCTTAATGATGTGGATATTCTCGTGACCTATGGCGGGCAGGCGCTGATTGACCAGCTCGAAGCCCACCCGCTGACCTCCCGGCTTCCGGTGGTTGAGCGCGGCGCCATCGTGTTGCTCGACAATAGCCCGCTGGGTACCGCGGCCAACCCTACTCCGATGTCGATTTCATGGTTGTTAGACGATTATGCTGACCTGCTCTCAGAAGCCGCCCACCACGCAGAGTAGCGGTGTTACAGCGCCTCACCTCAGGCCAGCCACTCGCACCACTCAATCGCGTAAAAAGCTGAGCACGCGCTTTGCGGGTGGCCTACTGCTGCTAGCGTTGCTTGCCCTTGCGTTAATGCTTTCCGTAGCGTTCGGTGCCCGCGAAGTTGGCTGGCCAGAGATTATTGCAGCGCTCAGCGGACAAGTTGACACCATTGGCGACGCCGCAGTGGCCAGCCGTTTGCCGCGTACTCTGCTGGCAGTGCTTGCTGGTGCCGCGCTGGGCGTATCGGGTGGCGTTATGCAGGGCCTTACGCGTAACCCGCTCGCAGACCCCGGCCTTTTAGGCGTGAATGCCGGGGCGGCGTTGGCGATTGTGATCGGCATCGCCTGGTTTGGGATCGATGAAACCACCGCCTATATTTGGACGGCCATTCTGGGGGCCGGGCTTGCCGCCGTGGCGGTTTACGCGATAGCAAGCCTCGCCCGTGGTGGCGCCACGCCCCTTAGGCTGGCGCTTGCCGGAGCCGCTACCACGGCGGCATTAAGCTCGCTTGCCACCGCCGTTATATTGCCACGTGGCGATATTGGCGGGCTGGTGCAGTCCTGGCTGGTAGGCGGTGTCGGCGGCGCCACCTATGAACAAATCACGCCCGTGCTGCCCTTTTTGGCTGCTGGTTTTGTAATCACCCTACTGGCCGCGCGTAAGCTCAACCTGCTGGCGCTGGGCGACGATACCGCCGCCGGGCTGGGCGAAAAAGTCGCCGTCGCCCGGGCCATGTCGGCGGTGGGCGCAGTACTGCTGTGTGGCCCTATCACCGCGATATGTGGCCCGATTGGTTTTGTGGGTTTAGTCGTGCCGCACGCCTGCCGACTGCTGGTCGGGGGCGATTACCGCTGGTTGTTGCCGTTCTCCGCCTTGGCAGGCGCTGTTCTGTTAACGCTTTCAGATGTATTTGGCCGACTGGTGGCGCACCCTTCCGAACTTGATGTGGGTATCGTCACCGCTTTTATTGGCGCGCCCGTGTTTATCTGGATCGTACGCAACCGCAAAGTAGGCTCCCTATGAACCGCCTGACGCTTCAACCAGCCGCCAGGTTCAGCCAAATGCGCCGGGTGCAAGCCAGACAGCGCGTGCGTATGCTGGCGATTTTAGGGGCTATCCTGCTAGCCGGTGTAATGTTGACCCTAACGCTGGGGCAGTCATTCACACCACTTACAACGGTGCTACGCATTCTCGGTGGTGCCGAGGTGCCCGGCGCAGGTTTTACCGTGCGTGAGTTACGCTTGCCACGCGCGGTTATCTCAATACTTACCGGCGCCTGTTTCGGCCTGGGGGGTATCGCCTTTCAAACCATGCTGCGCAACCCACTCGCCAGCCCCGATATTATTGGCATCAGCACCGGGGCGAGCACCGGCGCCGTGTTCGCTATCGTGGTGTTTTCCATGAGCGGCCCAGCCGTATCTGTCGTGGCAATTGTTGCCGGGCTAGGCGTTGCGCTGTTGATCTATATGCTTTCCTGGCGGCAAGGCGTCACCGGCGGGCGGCTGATCTTGATCGGGATCGGGCTCGCCGCGATGCTGCAAAGCGTTACCGCTTATCTGCTGATGCGCGCCCCCAGCTGGACGCTACAAGAAGCGCTGCGTTGGATTACCGGCAGCGTAAACGGTGCCCAGCTTGATCAGGCGCTGCCGTTGTTGATCGCCCTGCTGCTGTTCGGCGGGCTGCTGTTAAGCCGCAGCCGCGATCTTGAAACCCTGCGCATGGGGGATGATATCGCGGCGGGGTTGGGCGTTCGCTTAGCCACCACGCGTATTACCATTGTGATCTCGGCCGTGGCGCTGGTCGCCTTTGCCACGGCCGTTTCAGGCCCGATCGCTTTTGTGGCGTTTCTATCCGGCCCTATTGCGTCACGCCTGATGGCGCATCGCGGCTCGCTGCTGATACCTTCTGCGCTGGTAGGCGCCCTGCTCGTTCTACTGGGCGACTATGCGGGCCAGTTCTTGTTACCCGCCCGCTATCCGGTCGGCATTGTGACCGGCGTATTAGGCGCACCCTATCTGGTTTATCTGATACTTCGCGACAACAAAAGCAGAGGCACCCTATGAGCGCTTCGTCGCTACTCGCCCAGAGCCTGGTTGCAGGCTATGGCGAACGTACCATACTCAATGACGTCAGCCTGACGGTTCAAGCCGGGAAAACGACCGCCATTGTGGGCGCCAACGCCTGTGGAAAATCGACCCTTCTGCGCGTGCTCTCGCGGCTGCTTACTCCTGAACAAGGCGAGGTGCTACTCGATGGCAATGCCATTCACCGACTACCCACCCGCCGTTTAGCGCAGCAGCTGGGCTTTCTACCCCAATCTCCCATCGCGCCAGAAGGCATTACCGTGCTTGAACTGGTGAGCAGAGGCCGCCACCCGCACCAAGGGCTTTTCAAGCGGTGGAGTGCTGCCGACGAAGCCGCCGTGGCAGACGCCTTGAGTGCTACCCATATGACTGCTCTGGCCGAATGCGCGGTGGACGAACTCTCCGGCGGGCAGCGCCAGCGGGTATGGATCGCCATGGCGCTGGCCCAGCAAACCGACGTACTGCTGCTGGATGAACCCACCACCTTTCTGGATATCAACCACCAGATCGAAGTGCTCGACCTGCTTACCGACTTAAACCAGACCCGTGGCACAACGATTGTGATGGTGCTTCATGAGCTCAACCTGGCCGCCCGCTACGCCGATAGACTGGTCGCCATGGCGGGCGGCAACATCTACGCGGTTGGCGAACCGGAAGAAGTATTTACCGAACAGATGGTCCGTGATGTATTTGGCCTGGAAAGCCGAGTCATCGACGACCCGGTAACCGGCAAACCGATGATGATACCGCTGGGGCGGCATGGAGCGTGTAAATAAAGCAATACCCCTCTTTTGCAGCTAAAGAGGGGTATTTAATGTAGTGGCTGGCCTGAACAGGCGGGTAGAACATTACCCGCCTGACTCAACTCTTAGCAATCGATCTTGAGTGCTTTCAACCGCTCATTGTCGATTTCTATCCCCAGCCCCGGTAATTCAGATAAGGCCAGGCGGCCCTGAGAAAGCGTTAGCGGCTCCGTCAGAAGCGCTTCACGCAGCGGGTTGTCTGCCGACACGTCGAACTCAACCCAGGTCGGGGTGTGGGCTCGGTCCGGGTGCGGCTGCGGCGGGATCGCGGCCGCGAAATGCGCCGCCGCCATAATCCCAACGGCACTTCCCCAGACGTGAGGCGAGATTCTTAACCCGTTGAGATGGGCCATATCAGCGATGCGCAGTGCCTCTACATAGCCACCACACAGGTTGAGGTCCGGCATTAGAACGTCAACGCCTCCCGTGGCGGCCAACTCACGAAACTCCACTGCATTGACCGACGCCTCGCCCGCTGCAATGCGGCCTGCACGGCGAGCTGCAAGGCGGCGAAAACCGGGAAGATCCTCCGGCGCTACCGGCTCCTCAATCCAATAAGGACGCAGCGGTGTCAAAGCAGCCATCGACTCCAGCGCGATATCCGCCGTGTAGGCACCGTTAATATCCGCCATGATCGCTACATCATCACCCAGAATTTGGCGGGCACTCTGCATCCGCTCAAGGTCACTTTTGACGCCATGACCGATTTTAATCTTGTAGCCTTCAAACTGTCCGGCAACGCGTTCGAGCTGCGCTTCCAATGGCAGTGCCGCGGGCTCATGGAAATAGCCGCCAGACGCATACACCTGCACCGACTCTTGCTCTTCCCCGCCCAATAATCGGTAGATCGGTAGTCCCAGCAGTTTGCCCAAGGCATCGTGTAGGGCGATATCCAAACCACTAACGGCAGCAGCAAGCTGGCTTTGGGCACGTACGTGATAAAGCACGTTCGTCATACGCCGCCAGATCACTCGATGATCAAACGCGCTTTTGCCCACGTAAGCCTCGCGAAGGATATCCAGGTAGGCAAGTGTGGTCTTTGGCGGGCCATAGCATTCGCCAATACCTATAATACCCGCCGATAGACGCACGAAAACGAGAGTTGCCATTCGCGCATGGCCGATTTCCCGAGCGCTTCCATAGCCCCCGTCCGCCGGTAGATAGCTACCGATGGGCACCATATCAATCGCCTCTATAACAGCATCCTGGGCAACCGAGCGGTTATTTTGCAGATGGTTCATACGACTAAATCTCCAGACTAAATCAGGCTAGGCAGCCATAGCGTCAAAGCAGGAATAAACGTGATCAACAGCAGTGACACCAGAAGCGCCGCGATGAAGGGAAGCGTTGCCTTTACCGCACGGGGGAATGAGATATCGGCGACGCGAGCCAGAATGAAAAGCACTAGCCCAACCGGGGGCGTGAGTAGACCAATCATCAGGTTCAGCACCATAATGATGCCGAACTGAACGGGGTCGACGCCCGCTTGAATAGCCAGTGGCAGCAGCACGGGTGTCAGGATGGTGATGGCTGCAACCGTCTCCATAAAGCAGCCGACCACTAACAAAATCAGATTGATCAGTATCAGAATAACGATAGGATTATCGGCTACCGTCATCACCGCTTCTGCGAACGCAGCAGGAACGCCTTCACGCGTCAAAATCCAGGCAAAGATCGAAGAGGCGGCAACGATAAGCAGCACCACAGAAGTCATTTCCACCGTTTCGCGAAAGACGGTGATGATCTGACGCCAACCTGCGCTGCGATAAACCAGCGTTGCCAATACCAATACATAGGCCACGGCCGCAATAGCGCTCTCGGTTGGGGTAAAAATCCCCAGCACGATACCGCCTACGATAATGACGGGGATAAGCAGCGAAAGCGCTGCATGTATAAACGTAGAAAGCAGACGGCGTAGCGAGAAGCGCTCGCCAATCGGATAGCCACGCCGATGAGAGATCACTGCGACCATCGCCATCAGCATCGCCGCAATCAGTAAGCCAGGCACAATGCCGGCAATGAACAGCTGGCCAATGGATGCAGACGCCACAACCCCATAGACCACAAGCGGAAGCGACGGCGGAATAATCGGCCCGACTGTCGAGGAAGCCCCGGTAATTCCCACGGCAAAATCAACATCGTAGCCTTTATCGCGCATTGCCTTGATCTCAACGGCACCCAAGCCACCAGCATCAGCGATTGCCGCACCCGACATACCCGCAAATATCACCGAGGCGCCTACGTTAACGTGCCCCAGGCCACCGCGCGTCCACCCCACCATCGCATCGGCGAAGCGGAAGATTCGCTCGGTTACCCCGCAGACATTCATCAAGTTGCCTGCCAGGATGAAAAAAGGCACAGCGAGTAGCGGAAAGCTATCGACACCACCCACCATGCGCTGAATCAGAATAATATCCGGGATCCGGCCAGAGGCCAGTAGATAAACCAGCGATGACCCAGCCAACGCTACCGCGACCGGCGCACCGATCAATAGCAGACACGCCAACGCTACGAAAAGCAGAATGATCATTTCTCCTCCTTGCCTCGCCAGAAAGCAATGCCCTGGCGGGCCAAACGAAATGCCATCGCCGCGCAGGCTACGGCAACCACGGTATAAAGCCAGCCTTTCGAGATCGGCAGCGTACTCATGCTGGAATGCCAAACCCTTTGGCCGACCTGCCATGCAAGCCATGCCACGTAGCCAAAAAATGCTGCGCTAAGCAGGTTATTGAATCCTCGCAGCCAACGCTTCGCCTTATCCGGCAAGATGAGCTCAAGGATTTCCACGTAAATATGGCCACGTCGGGAAGCAGCGCCCGCCGCGCCAATGAACACCAGCAGCACCAATAGCATGCGGGCGCCCTCTTCAGTCCAGCCGATGGAGTGGTTAAATACATAGCGCGACAAAAACTGCGCAAAAACCACGCCACCCAGCAGCACCAGAACCCCTAGTGCCACATGATCTTCAAACACCCATTTGGGCGGCGGACTATCCGCGCAGACGCCAAGCGGTTGCTCAAGATCACTCCCGGCCACGCTCTCGCGGCCGGGTTGTGCTGACATCGCCGCTACTTCACCACGGTGATCGCCTTTATCCCCCATCATTACTCAATCGCCTCCAAACGCTGGTATTGATCAACGGTCCAACCGGCGTTCTCATCGGTCAGTTTCGGCCTTACCATTTCAGCGAAGGGTTCGCGGTCTACCTCATGCACTTGCGTTCCCTGCTCCTGGAACCAAGGCACCAAGTCTTGCTCTTGCTGGTGGATATCCAGGCTGCCCTGCTCGGCAGCTTCGCTGAAAACGTCCTGGAATAGCGCCTGATCCTCGGCGGAGAGCTGTGACCAAGCGCTACCGTTCATAATGATCGGCTGGCTATCAAAGATATGCCCGGTCAACGAAATATCGGACTGTACTTCATCAAACTTCATCGCCTGGATGATGGGCAAAGGGTTCTCCTGGCCATCAACCACACCTTGCTGAAGCGCCAGGTAGACTTCCGAAAAGGCGATTGGCGTAGGGTTGGCCCCCACCGCTCTGGGGAACATCAGTAACAGCGGAGCATCCGGCACACGAATTTTCATGCCCTGCATATCATCTGGGGTAAGGATCGGCTTATTGGCGGTGACGTGGCGCTGGCCGAAATAGATCAAACCAAGCGGTACATGCCCGGTAGTATCTTCATACCCCTCGGCAAGTTCCTGGAAAAGGTCGCTTTTTGAATAAGCCATCCAGTGATCAAAGTCTCGGAAAACGAAAGGCGCACTACCCAGCGCAATCGGCGGATAAGCATTCCCCGCGAATGCATTACCGGTATAAATGATGTCTACCGTCCCCAGGTCGAGGCCTTCGTTAAGCTCAACCTCATTACCTAGCTGGGATGAAGGAAAAACCTCAATACTGTGCCGCCCCTCGCTGCGCTTTTCGATTTCCTCAGCCGCCCATAGCGCCCATTTATGATGACTATGGCTTGCCTCATAGATATGACCAAACACAAAGTCATTAGCTTGAGCTAAAGGTGCTAACGACAACGCAAGAAGAAAAGTTGTTAGTTGATGACGTGCTCGCATTATTAACTCCTTATTAGTTTTCAACCCGCCCTTGACAGTACACTCCGGCTAAACAAATTTATCAATTTGTTTGTTGTGAGCTTAGAAAAATGGAAATATGGCTTTGTTTTAAAAGTAGAATAAATAAAATAAGGAGTTATTAAACGTGACAACAAAGACTAAGGTAGAAAAGACTAAAGACTTACATGAGGACATGCGAAGCTGGATTCTTCGCGGCCAATATCTTCGCGGTTCGCGGTTACCCACAGAGGCTGAGCTATCGAGCCGCTATGAGTTAAGTCGCAGCGCGGTAAGGGAAGTTGTTGCGCAACTGAAAGCTGAAGGCCTTGTAGCATCCCGCCAAGGTTCTGGACTTTTTGTCGTCGCAAGACCCACTACAGCACTTGATGCACCAAATTTTGTTAACAACTTTAGCGACATGATTGCGCTGTTTGATTTCCGAATGTTAATTGAAACTGAGTCGGCGGCTTTAGCTGCATCAAAACGTAGCGAAAGTGATATTGAGCGTATTGAAGCCAAGAGCCGCAATTTACAAGAAGTCTTTCGAAATGGCGGACAAGGCACTCAGGAGGATTTTGATTTCCATCTACAAATTGCTAAAACATCGGGTAATAAGTTTCTTCTTAGCTCCATATTAGCCCTACAAACTGGGGTGATTTTTTCTGCCAAACTAGGCCAAAAAACATCGGATTTACCCAGGTTTCTTCAGTCCAAACAGGTCACCCAGGAGCACGCTGCGATCATTGAGGCTATTCGTGCGGCTGATGAAACGCAGGCAAGAACGTCCATGCAGCGCCATATCGAAGCTTCACTTTCGCGCATTTTGCATGGCCAGCCGTAAGCGCAATATCTTTGCGCTTGGAAAACCGCGTCATCGACGACCCGGTAACCGGAAAACCGATGATGATACCGTTGGGACGGCATGGGGCATGCAAGCGTAAGCATGCATTTACTGCTGATATGGAGACACAGGCCTGAAGAAGATGTGGATGTGCTTGGCCGTTCTGTACAACCTGGTGCTTAAGGCAACTATCAAGCAATCCTTGGTAGCAGCCTTAACGTCACACCCCTTTATCGAAACTTAATGCCTGTTAAATGGGGGAAAGAGGCTGCTCAATGGCACGCCCAACCTGTAGCACTTTGGCGTCATCAAATGCCTTGCCCATAATCTGGACGCCTACGGGCAGCCCTTGATGATCCTTACCAAATGGCACCGTCAGTGCGGGTAGTCCTGTCACATTGGCGGGTGCGCATAAGCGCACATACGCTTCGGAGACACTCTCTTGGCTGCCGTCTTCCCAATCAAACGTATCCTGCTCCAAGCTTGCTGCTGTCTGGGGCACGGTGGGTGTCAGCAGAACGTCGATCTCTGAAAACAGGGAACACCAGCGCTTAGCGATGAGGCCTCGGGCACGCTGCGCCTTCAGATAAACGCCTGCTGGCAGCAGTTGTCCGGCTTCGAGCAAGGTGCGTACATCATCACCGTATAGCGATGCTGATTGGCGTATGTCCTTGGCGTGTACGGTTGCTGCCTCGGCCACCATCAGGCCCCACTGAGCCGGAATAAGGTAGTCAGCCAGCGGAATATCCACCTCCACCAGCACGGCGCCCTGTTGTTCCAGATGTGCTGCCGCACGCCTAACAGCCGCAGCGACTGGCTCCGCAACGTGGTCAAAATAATAGTTACGTGGGATACCAACACGCAGCCCATGCACACTCGACTGTGCGTTGATATCGAAAGAGGCAGGAGGAGTACGGCTAGCAGGGTCGCGCGCATCAAAGCCCATCACTGCCTGCAATAACAGGCCAACATCCTCTACCGTGCGCGCCATAGGGCCCGCATGATCGAGCGACCAGGCCAGGGGCATAGTGCCGTGGCGAGAAACCAAGCCATACGTCGGCTTGAATCCGACCAGCCCGCAAAGTGCTGCGGGCACCCGAATCGAGCCACCGGTATCGGTCCCCATGGCTGCCCAGGCTCCGCCGTAAGCAACCGCTGCTGCAGCCCCCCCACTAGAGCCCCCCGGCGTACGCTGTGGATCAAGCGGATTGCGCGTTTGTGGTGTGGTCAGGCCGAAAGCGAACTCATGCGTATGTGTCTTGCCCAGGATTATGGCTCCGCCACGCAGCAAGGCATCCGTTACCGCGCTGTTGGCCTCTGCCCGATGACCGTCCCGAACACGGGAGCTGGCAGTGGTGGGGTGGCCAGCAATATCGAACAGGTCTTTCAGTGCGACAGGAATTCCATGCAGCGGCCCACGATAACGGCCATGTTGAATGTCTCGCTCGGCCTTAAGTGCCTGCTGACGGGCGGCTTTTTCCCATACAGATACAAAAGCGTTGATCTCGAGCTCTCGCTCACCAATACGCGCCAAGGCTGCATCCACCAATTCTACTGGCGATAGTTCGCGTGCCGCGATGGCGGCACTGGCTTGGGCCAGTGTCAGGTTTAATGGGTTTAGCATGGTTTGTTCCCCTGGCTAGCATCAAAGGCAAATGAAGGAGTGCATGATTCATCGATAGGTAATTCGTCAAGCCGGGCAATGACCGTGTGTATGTGATGCAGCACATCAGCAATCATTGGCGCACGTTCAGAGTCCAGGGGCAGCCCCAGGCTGGTAGCTAGAGCCAGAGTTTCCTCGGCGGACATAGGAGAGACATTTTGAACAGTCATGCTTGATTTCCTTTCTTTATTGAAGTGCGCGCTTGCATAAGCAGCAGGATAATGGCGAGCAAGGCCAGTGCAGTGATCACCGCACCATAGATATTGACCGCAGCCAGCAAGCCGGCCTTCTGAGCCAGGAAGCCGACAGCCATCGTGGGCACGCTATGAGCCAGATAACTTTCGATATAAAACACGCCCATCAGCGCAGCACGTTCATGGGGCTCGGCCAACGGCAGAACACTGCGCACAGCCCCGAGAAAGCTCGCGCCAAACCCGAACCCCGCAATGACCGACCCGACCAACAGCAAGACAGCGTTTCCCTGGTTAGCCCCGACCAAAATGACGACCAGTCCTGCGACCAAAGCAAGTTCACCAGACAAGAGGGTTGTAAAAGAACGCAACTTGCGAGCCGCCAGAACCGCTGTGGCGCCGGTGAGCGTTAGTGCTGCGACGACAAACCCACCCAGCCATGGCGTGTTTACATGCGTAACGTCAACGACCAGCGATGGCATAAGCGATAGATAAAAACCACCTAGCATCCACACTGCCATGTTCGCAGGGGTGACAGATAACAAAGCCTTGCGCGCTTGCGGCGGCACGGTAAGGCGTGGTTTCAGGCTTGCCCATGCCCCCGGGCGATTCGCCGCCGTCTCCGGCGCCAACCAAATCAAGCCCAGCAACACCAGAAAAATAGCCAGCAGTAACACGTACACCATGTGCAGCGGATCAGGCGCCAATACAACCAACGAGGTACTGCCTAGCGCACCGGCTGCCATGCCAAGCAGCGGTGAGATGCTGTTGATCACAGCTCCCCGCTCCCGACCAACATCGAGTATCGCCGCACCAACTGCCGCAGTAGCCATACCAGTGGCAAAGCCCTGCAGAGCGCGCGCACCAATCAGCCAACTCGGCCCGGCCGCACACAAAAAGCCCACCATAGCGATGATCTGTAGCGACAACGCCAAGGTAATAACCGGGCGTCGGCCAATATGATCTGAAAGCCTCCCCGTCACCAGCAGTGCCAAAAGCAGTGCCAGTGCGTAAGCGGCAAAAACCACCGTCAACAGTGTTGCGCTAAAGCTCCACTGCTGCTGATAAAGCTGATACAGGGGGGTAGGCGCACTCGATGCTGCCAAAAAGGCAATCATTGTCGCGGTGTGCAGGAAAACAGAACGGGAGGAAGACAGATTCCAGTTCGAGGAACGGCGGAGGGGAGCAGAATCGTTGATGGACATGATCTCTCTCAAAAGGCAAAATATTAGCTTTAAAGAGCATAATCTCAATAAATCACTAACGCAAATATTTTGCTTTAGTGATTTATTGCACCGTACCGACGAATAGGCACTGAAGGAGCACATGATCAACAAACCCACCCCCCGTCCAGGTGGCCGCAGCGCTCGTATTCAGGCTGCCGTTCATCAAGCCGTTCGAGAGCTGCAACAAGAGCAAGGCCGGGCCGGGCTTACGGTGCCCGCTATCGCCACACGCGCTGAAGTCACCCCCTCGACGATCTACCGTCGCTGGGGTGATCTTGCCCAGTTACTGGCCGACGTTGCCGTCGAGCAACTACAGCCAGAGCAGCCGCCAGCCGATACGGGAAGTTTGCGTAGCGACTTATTAGCCTGGCTTGTTGAGTACTTTGAGGAAATGTCATCAGCCCCAGGGCGGGCGATGCTCCGCGATGTTCTAGGCACAGAAGGCCATACCAGCGCAGGTAAATGTGATGGCTTCTTGCGTCAGCAGATCGAAGTAATCAACGAACGCGGCCTCGCCAGAGGAGAGCAGCCGATAGATATAGAACTGGTCACCCAAATAGTAGTGGCGCCTCTGATGTACCGCATACTGTTTGCCAACGAAACACCGACTGAGCAGGCCATAGAAGCACTTTTCGAACAATTAGTAAGCTCAACAGATGCTTAATAAAAAAGCCCCGTGTTCTGGATAACACGGGGCTTTTGGCAAGGGGTGCTGTTGGGCTCAAGACGCCTCGACTGCGGCACGCCCTTTAATGATCGAGCGGACAAGCAGCAGATACGCCACCGAACCACAGGCGGCCATGGCCAGAACGACCGCTTCAAGCGTATGCGGCAGCACGGCGGATAGCGCGCTTAATATCCCGGCGATACCAAACTGGGCCGCCCCCAAAAGCGCTGCAGCCGTGCCACCGCTGGTAGGAAAGAACTCCAAAAAGCAGGCTTGAATATTGGGTGAGATTGCCCCTACCGTGCCGATGGTCAGCATCATGGCGGCCAGGAAGGCATACATTGACCAGTCCATGAAGGCAGCCATCACCAGCAATAATATGCCGACCGCCTGGCAGCCCGTTGCCAACTGAAGAATGCGAAACGACGGCAATCTGGAAAGCAGTATCCGATTAATTATATTGAAGATAAGCATGGCGACGATGTTAGCCGCAAACAGCATCGAAAAACTCGAAGGCGACTGCTCGAAGTGTCCCTGATAGATAAAGGAAGCGTAGGTGATGAACATCATCAGGGTAGAAAAAGACGCGGCCTGCCAGGCAATGAACGGCAGTGCTGGCTTGGTAGATAGCACAAGCTTGTAACGCGCCAGCAGGCTCATCTGCGGGCTTTTGGCGCGTGACACCTTACCCTTGCCGGAAAACAGTACTCGCACCAGCAACGGCACCAGCAGCACCGCGTATGCCGCCAAGGCGAAGAAGATATAGTGCCAGGAGCCTAGCGCTAGAATCGCGCTGCCCACACTCGGCGCAATCCCCGGCGCCAGCACCATGATAAAGCCCATCATCGAAAACAGTTTCGCGGCGTCGCGGCCCGCCACCCGGTCGCGCACCAGCGCCGGTACCGACACCAAGGTCAAACCCGCGCCAATCGCCTGAATGGCCCGCCCGCCCAGCAAGGTGTTCAAGGAATCCGCCATGCCGATGGCAATGCTTGAGATCGCAAAAATCGCCAGCCCACTCATCAGCACCCGCTGGCGTCCGAAGCGGTCTGAAAGCGCACCGCCAATTAACTGACCCAACGCCATCGCGAACACGTATACCGATACGCTCAGCGATACCGCCTGCTGAGAAATCCCCAGCGATTCGCCGATGACCGGGAAAGCCGGTAGATACGTATCCATGGAAAACGGGCCCAGCATCATGGTCAATGCCAGGCTCAGCACCACAATGAAGGGCGTTTTAGATTGGGTCATGAGAGCTCGCGATAAATGGCGTAATGATGAACATCCTCAGCGATATGATACCGATTGATGCCATTATCAGCCAATATTCGCCAATTTAATGGCGCTGCAACCGCGCGCTACTCGCTCATTTTCAGCTCTTTGACCACGGCATCAAGATGACGAGAGTTGATTTCAGCAGGTGAGTTGGCGCCAATCAGCGTCATGGTGACGCGCATGTCAGCGGCGATCAGGTCGAGCAGATGAGAAACGCCCTGTTCACCTCTTGCCGCCAGTGCGTAAGCGTAAGCCCGCCCCAGCAGCACGCCTTTCGCGCCGAGCGCCAGCATTCTCACTACATCAAGCCCAGAGCGGATACCGGAGTCTGCCAGTACCGTCAGCTCATCGCCCACGGCTTCGGCAATATGCGGCAACGCCTGGGCGGTGGAAATGGCCCCATCCAGCTGGCGCCCGCCATGGTTGGAAACCACGATGCCATCAGCCCCCATGCGCACCGCGTCTCGCGCATCTTCCTTGTCCAGCAGCCCTTTTATGATCAGCTTGCCCTTCCAGCTATCGCGAATCCATTCAAGCTCGCTCCAGCTAATCGAAGGGTCGAAGTTTTTGGCCAGAAACCCCATGTAGTCGTCCATGTTCATCTGGCGTCCGGTATACGCCTCGATATTACCGAACGACAGCGGCTTGCCCTTGAGTCCCACATCGAACGCCCACTGCGGGTGGGTGATTGCCTGAGCGTACTGGCGCAGCTTGGCATTGGGGCCCGACATACCCGAGCGACGGTCGCGATAACGCGAGCCCGGCAGCGGCATATCCACGGTAAACACCAGTGTTTTCATGCCCGCTTCCCAGGCGCGATCCAGGGCGTTTTTCATAAAGCCGCGATCTTTCAATACGTAAAGCTGCGACCAAAGCTCGCCGTGGGCATTTTTCGCCACTTCCTCAATCGAACACACCGACACCGTGGAAAGCGTGTAGGGAACCCCGGCTTTCTCGGCTGCACGCGCGGCCTGTACCTCACCACGCCGGGCGTACATTCCCGTTGCCCCGATAGGTGCCAACCCCAACGGCATTTTCCAACGGTTGCCAAACAGCTCGGTTTCAAGCGATGGTGTGCCACCACCCTGCAGTACGCGTTGACGCAGAGGAATCGCCTGTAGCGCCTCCACGTTATTGCGCAGCGTGCTTTCGGTCACCGAGCCACCATCAAGGTAATCGAACAGAAAACGAGGGATACGCTGCTTGGCAGCCTGCCGGTAATCAGAAGGGCTTGAAATGATCATGAATTCGCCTTAACTCGACACGGGAAACGGAGAAGTGACCGTACACTTGAAACCTTAATGCTAACCCCAGCTAGCGTACCAAGTAAAGCCGCGTCTAGAGCGATTCGCGCCCCTGAACTTTAGTCTATGAGCGGTTTTGTTCATGCCCAGACTCGTGCTCAGCCATTAGTGCAACTACCCAATCAATGAACACACGCAGCTTGGCGCTTACATGACGGTTGGGCGGAAACGCGATAAACATTGGCATGGGATTAAGGTGCCACTCCTCAAGCAAAGGCACCAGCTCACCCCGTGCGACGTGTTCCCTGGCCATGTAATCAGGTAGCAAAATCGCACCAAGCCCCGCCAAACCTGCCGCTAGCCCCGCATTGCCATCATCGACTGTAATCCTATGGCGTCCCTGGATGCTAACACTCTCTGCTTCGCGGCGAAGGGTATAGAGAGAAGCCAAACCGGCACGCCACTTGAAGCTAACGATGTAATGAGGCGGAGCGGATAACGCTCGCGGATGCGACGGTACCCCCGCCTTTTGTAAATAGCTGGGGGCGGCGTAAACCCCCATCCTCAGCTCCCCTACCCGACGCGCCACCAAAGATAAATCGGTAAGTTCTCCGCCGCGCACCACGCAATCCACGCTTTCATCAATCAAATCCACCATGCGATCGCTTACCCCCATATCGAGCTGAATATCGGGATACTGCGCGTAAAAAGCCGGTAGTGCCGGTATCAAAATCATTCGCGCAAACGGGCTGGGCACATCGACCCTAAGCCGTCCGCGAGGCGAAACCACCGCATTGGAGAGGCTGGTTTCAGCATCATCCATATCGGCTAACAGTTTTATAACGCGCGCGTAGTAGGCCGCGCCATCTGCCGTCGCATTAACTTTGCGTGTGGTGCGGTTGAGAAGTTTTACCCGCAGCCGTGCCTCCAACTGCTGCACCAGCTGGGTCACGCTGGTTTTACTGATATGCAGCGTTTCAGCGGCCTTGGTAAAACTGCCCGTCTCGACGACCCGAGCAAATGCCTGCATTGCATTGAAACGGTCCATTACAGCGATACCGCCTTGTGATTGTTTGGAAAGTGCGAACAGTGTTGATCAGGATTCTCCGTTTATCCAGCTTGAAGGCAGGCCTAGAGTAGGTTCACCCAACGGACAGACCTGCATTGAACGACTGATGGAGAAAATATATGGCAAAGCGTGACGTAGTTTATCCCCAAGGCCGACAGGCTCTTTATGACAAGAATGCCTATTCTGCAGCCGTCCGCTCGGGCGACTTGTTATTTGTATCGGGCCAGGTGGGTAGCCGTGAAGATGGCTCGCCTGAGCCTGACTTCGCCGCACAGGTTCAGCTTGCCTTCGACAACTTGCAGAGCGTGCTGGACGCCGCGGGCGCAAGCTTTGACGATATCGTCGATGTCACAAGCTTCCATACAGACCCTGAAACTCAATTCGCTACCGTGCTGGAAGCCAAGACCCGCGCGTTCCCAGATAAACCCTACCCAAACTGGACGGCGGTCGGCGTAAACTGGCTGGCAGGCTTCGATTTTGAAATCAAAGTGATTGCGAGGCTACCCAAGTAACCCAGAAGGTTCGCTTGTTTTGCAACAGCAGTGGTGAAGCCCGACATTGCAGAAACCCGAAAAACGAACAATGCTTGAACAGTGTTTGTAGTAAAGGAGTTTTGCAATGGCGGACTTCAAGCAGCGCGAGTGGGTGAAATGGAAATGGGCAGACAGCTGGGCCGAAGGCCAAGTGACCCGGAAATTTCAGGAAGAAGTAACCCGCAAACTGCAGGGCAGCGAGGTAACTCGCAAAGGTAGCGAGAAGAACCCCGCGTACTTAATCAAGCAAGAGAACGGCAGCAGAGTCTTAAAACTTCATACTGAGCTTAAGAAGGCATAGGCAAGGAGGCCACAGTGCGCATCCCACAGCCCGAAATACTCCATTTTGACAGCGATGAAACGAGCGGCTATCCCAATTCCCCCCTGCCTGTACTGATTTACCGCGAGGTTCTTGACCTCAGCAGTGCAGATGAGCGGGCCGATGCTTTTGAAAGCATGTTCAAGCAGCACGGCTGGCCGCCAGCGTGGCGTTACTATCTATATGATTTTGACCACTTCCACTCCACCGCCCACGAGGCGCTAGGCATTTTTCAGGGTCAGGCAAGAGCCCGACTGGGCGGTCCCAATGGCCGAGAAACAGTGCTTTATCCAGGCGATGTTCTGGTGCTGCCCGCCGGGGTTGGGCATGCCTGCGTAGAGGCTGACGACGATTTCTGCATGGTCGGCGCCTACCCACCAGGACAAGACCCGGAGAACGAGCGCGGCGACCCGGCCGAGCTTGCAGCGGCACAAGCGCGAGTGGCTTCCGTCACCATTCCAGACACTGCTCCGGTGGGCGGCCCGCTCAAGCCAATGTGGGAACAGTAACCATAGACGCGGCCAATCAAGCCCGCTAGACGACTGGTCTAATTAGGCGTAAGCTAGCGGTATGAACATGACACCAGTCACCGGCGATGTCCGGCAGCACATTCTTAACACCGGCCAGGTCATCATCGGTGGCAAAGGGTTCTCAGCAGTGGGCCTTAACGAGATCCTCAAAGCCGCCGGGGTGCCCAAGGGCTCTTTTTATCACTACTTCAGCTCCAAAGAAGCGTTTGGCGAAGCGCTACTGCAAGGCTACTTCACTGAGTATCTCGCGCAGACGGAAGAACGCCTTACCCAGCCGGGCGCTTCCCATGCTGAACGTTTGCTCAGCTACTGGGCACATTGGCGGGATACCCAACACCACTGCGACCCCAGCGGCAAATGCCTGGCGGTGAAGCTTGCCGCTGAAGTCAGTGATCTTTCAGAACGCATGCGCTGCGTGCTGCAACAGGGCACCGAGCGCATTATTGCCAGGTTAGCGCAGTCGATCGAAGCCGCGGTTGCCGATGGCTCGTTGCCTCAATCTGTCAGCGCTCAAGGCAGTGCCCTGGAACTAGCCACCACCCTCTACCAGCTATGGCTAGGCGCCAGCCTGCGCGCCAAGATTACCCGCGACCGGGTGCCGCTGGATGCCGCCTTCAAAGCCACCTACGCGCTATTAAACCTCGACCCCAACCGCTCTCTCACCCAGGAAAGGTCTCAATCATGAAAATTCTCGTTGTGGTTACCTCGCACGATAAACTTGGCGACACCGGCAACAAGACCGGCTTCTGGCTCGAAGAGCTAGCTGCGCCCTACTATACCTTCATCGACGCAGGCGCCGAGTTAACCCTGGCCTCCCCCGCCGGTGGCCAGCCGCCGCTCGACCCCAGCAGCAATGCACCGGACGCCCAGACCGAGGCTACTAACCGCTTCCAAGCGGACCTTGACGCCCAAGCAGCACTGGCCAACACTCATCAGCTTGCCGATATCGATATCGCCGAGTTCGACGCGGTGTTCTATCCCGGCGGCCACGGCCCGCTGTGGGATCTGGCCGAGAGCGCCACGTCCGTGCGCCTGATCGAAGACGCCATTGCCGCCAACAAGCCGGTCGCCACGGTATGCCACGCCCCCGGCGTGCTTCGCCATGTAAAAGGCAGCGACGGCAAACCGCTGGTTTCGGGCCGCAAAGTCACCGGCTTCAGCAACAGCGAAGAAGACGCCGTGGGTCTGACAAACGTGGTACCGTTTTTAGTCGAAGATATGCTCAAAGAGAGCGGCGGCGAATACAGTAAAGGCGATGACTGGAGCTCTTACGTACTCGTCGATGGCCTACTGATTACCGGGCAAAACCCCGGCTCGTCTGAAGCCACCGCCGAAGCGCTGTTAAAGAAGCTTTCCTGATAATTAACCAAGGAGAATGGAATGCCGGCTTACGTTGTACTGACTCGTGAACGCACTCACGACGCCAAGGAAATGGAGCAATACGCCACCAAGGCCAAAGCCGCCCGCGAAGGCCACGACCCGAAGCCGCTCGCCTTCTACGGTGACTTCGAAGTAATGGAAGGCAGCGACATGGAAGGCGCGGTAATCCTGCGCTTCTCCGACATGGCCGCCGCCCGCGCCTGGTATCAAAGCGACGCCTACCAGGAAGCCCGCAAGCATCGTTTTCAGGGTGCTGATTATCGCGTTTTTATTGTTGATGGGGTTGAGGAGGCTTAAGAGCCTTTCCTGCAGTTACGCATAGACGCACAAAAGGCCGTTCGTAGTTTAACGAACGGCCTTTTTTATCGCGGCTTGATAACAGCAGACCACGTATGTTTTCAGCAGCTCGGCGCCAGCGAACCCATCAAATTCAAAGATGCCCCGTATAATTACCGAACGGTAACTAGCATTAAGTTCTAATCCTTATACGTAGCAATAATTACCGATCGGTAACTTATAAGTTGTTAGGTGCTAAGTTTAGGCTTAGACTTACCGAACGGTAATTAAATCGCAGGTTCTCATGCCTACTAATGATATTTCAGCCCCTCTAACCACTACCATTCGCCAAAGCGAAGACCTCGGTAAACTGGTGCGCCAGCTGCGTAGCGAGCAAGGACTGTTACAGTACGACTTAGCTGGCCTCGCGGGCACGGGCAATCGCTTTATCGTTGACTTGGAGCGAGGCAAGCCGACTCTTCAATTGCAGAAGGTGTTGGATGTACTGGATTTGCTAGGGCTTGAGGTCATCGTGCGACGCAAGGGTGGCGACCGTCATGGCAAGTGACGATACGCTAACAGTTTACCAAGGCGAGAAAGTCGTCGGTTGGCTTTACGATATCCAACCGCTGCGCTTCGAGTATGCTCTAGAATGGCTGGAGTACTCCAAAGCGGTAAGTCTCTCACCCTCGCTGCCGCTCACGCAGCAGGTTCATGCTGGCGATAACGTGCTGGCCTACTTTGAAAACCTGCTACCAGAAGGCGATCTGCGCCATCATTTAGAGCTTCGCCACCACACCACGACCGTTTTCGGTCTGCTGAAAGCTATTGGTGGGGATACGGCTAGCGGCTTCACCTTAATGCCACCGGACGAGTCACCGGCCCAACCACACTATCAGCCTATCAGTTGGGAGAGCGTAGCAGAGCATTTACAACACCGGGAACGTGGCTCTTTGATTTCGCAACAGGGCGAAGAACCACGTATATCTTTGGCCGGTGCTCAAAATAAATTGCTACTGATGGTGCAGCCAGACGGAACCCCCGCCATACCTGAAGGATCGGCACCCTCTAGCCATATTCTCAAGCCAGACATTCAAGGCTTGAAAGGTGTATGGGCCACCGCCCTCAACGAAACCTTCTGTATGCAGTTGGCCGCTGAACTTGGGTTTGACGTCGCCGAGGCGAATTACCAGCCCGAAACCCGCGCCTGCCTTGTGCGCCGATACGATCGCATTCCCGATGCACACGGCAACTTACGGCGCCTGCATCAGCTCGATTTCTGCCAGCTCGCTGGCACACCTTCGCTGATCAAATATGAAAGCGACGGCGGCCCAGGCCTCATTCTCTGTCGTGAACTCCTGCAGGAGGTTGGAACACCAGCCAAGGATCTGCAGCGCCTGATCGGCTGGCTATTCTTCAACTTGCTGATCGGCAACAACGACAGCCACGCCAAGAATCTCGCCATTCTCTACTCTGACGAAGGCCCTCGGTTGGCGCCATTTTACGACTTGATGAGTACGACGCTCTACAGCGGACTCTCGCGACGCTTTGCACTTCGCATCAACGGTGAGGATCGTCCCGGCAACATTGAGCGTTCTCATCTCGAAGCAGTGGCCCGTTCACTACGCTTTCAACCACGTTATTTCCTACGCCAAGGGTTCGAACTCGCTGAACGCATGCCAGCGGCCATCGACAGCACCCTTACCACACTGGGTACCGTAGCTCATAAAGGCTCTGAGCAGACTCTGCTAGAGCGGCTGGAGCAGCGGCTTTTAAGTAATTGTCGAAAGCTTCCGGAGCGATGGTCGGCACAATAATGTCTTTTCCAGGATGCTGACTACCGCGTGTTTATTGTGGATGGGGTTGAGGAGGCTTAAGCCTTTTTGCAATTACGCATAGACGCACAAAGGGCCGTTCGTGGTTTAACGAACGGCCCTTTTGTATTTTAAATATCAACATGCCTAAGCCGAATGGCTCCAAACAGCTCGGTTGCCTCACCTTTGGCGATTAAGGTGTGCTTCAACTCGCCAATAGCTTTCAAGGCTTCTTCCAATCCCAGCGACTGCATATCAGGTTGCTTGATGTTTAATTCAGCTAATTGCTGCTCATCGTAGCCTTGTAACAAACTCCAAGAGCGTGCGTAATCGCTGATCACGCGGGCGACGGCTTCACCTTCTGTGGAGACCAAGCCTTGATTGGTTAAGGTGCGGCTGAGCAAACTCACCGCCTGCTCGAACTCTATTCCTCGCTCGGTTAAGCGTTGCTGGTTGAGTGTATAGCCATAAACCAAGTGGTCTTTTAGTACCAGGGTGGCCCATTTGCGAAACTGCACGCCGCGCTGAGACTTCACACGGTAACCCACTGAGATAACCACGTCTAAATTGTAGTATTCGACCTGATAGATTTTACCATCAGCGGCAGTTGTTGCATTTTTTGCAACAACTGACTCCCTTTCAAGTTCACCCTCTATAAAGACGTTGCGAATGTGGCGAGATATTACAGATTTATCCCTCCCAAATAGGTTAGTCATCTGATCTAAACTTAACCACACGGTTTCCTGCTCCAGCGTTACCTCAATGTGTGTTTGTCCATCTTCGCTGGTGAATATCTGGATTTGTTGGTCATTCATGATCGCTTTCTTTAGGTTTACAAGCTCAATGCATTTCCAAAGCAAGCTCCCTTCAATGCAGCGTATATCTTTTTTTGCTGCAAAAACGTTCATTAGCCTGCTATAAGGCTAATCAAACTTTATCAAAAAACATTCTGCAATGTGCATCAGACGTTTTCAGGCTTTGTACCCATCTGCGTTTTGCGTTTGGCTCAGCCAAACAGTCTTTTGCTAAAGCCTGGGCCGATTCAATGTATGAAAACCATCACCACCAGCACCACTGTCAGTAATAGCAAATACACCCTGGCATGAATACGATCAGGGATGCGCCCGATCCAGATCGACGCTAGGCGGATACCGAGCCATGAGCCCACCGCAAGTACCAGCAAGGCGCGCAGATCCACATAACCTGCATACCCGTTTCCTAACGCTGTGTGATTGGCCGACAGCAACACATATGTCGCGGTGCCACTCACCGCCATGGGCAACGACAACGGGTTGGCCATGGCCGTGGCCGCCGTCATACTGGCCCCTCTGCGTCGCATGAGCGGCACGGTCATCACGCTACCACCCACGCCCAGCAAGGCGGCCACTGTACCAATGCATGTACCCGTCATTGCTGTTACCGCACGCCCTATAGGACGCACATCACTTCCCGTTTGATGCAGAAAACCAGGCCGCAGAACGGCATCCGCAATAGTGATGCACAGATAGCCGATGAAAACCCAGCGGACCCAGTTCCCACTTAACGATACTGCCACTGCCGCGCCGAGCACCGCCCCCATGGCGATATAACCAACTAATGGGCGCACTAGATGCCACTGCACGGTCTGTCGCCGATGATGACGCCATGTTGCCATTGAAGCCGCGAAGATCATCAGTGCAGTCGAGGTGGCCACCGCAATATGCATGGCCGCCAAACCCGTCGCGCTATCCGACCCATGGACGGCAATCAGTAAGGTATACAGCAAGGGAACCACCACAAACCCACCACCGAAACCGAACAGTACGGTGGTGACGCCCGCCAAACCGCCACAAAGAAGTAATATGCTATACACCGCCACTCTCCTAATAAGACTCAATAGCAGAGAGAATATTGCGGCTGGAACTGGCCGACATTCGTCTTTTGGACAATAATCATCGCATTTCGGCCAGAATGACGATTATGCTCAATACTCCTCTAACAGACGTGGATCATGTGGCACGGCCCATGGTGGCCATCGGCACTGACTACAGCCCTGGCACACTCCTTGACTTTCATACCCATCGCCGCGCCCAGTTTCTCTATGGCATGACAGGCGTGATGGAAGTCAATACGGATGACGGCACCTGGATGGTGCCGCCCTATAGCGGTGTCTGGCTGCCTGCGGGCAAGCGCCATCAAGTGCGTATGAATGGGGTGAGCACGCGAAGCCTGTATATCGAGCCCCATGTCGCGCCACGCGCTTCATGCAGCTGTGAGGTACTGGTCGTGACGCCGCTGTTGCATCACCTGCTGCTGGCTTCCGCCCATATACCCGCACTCTATGATGAAAGCGGCCGCGACGGTGCCCTGGCACAATTACTCCTATACGAACTGCAACAGGCTCAGGCCCTGCCGCTGTTTGCTCCCCTGCCCCATGACCCTCAATTAGCCAGTCTGTGCCGAGATTTTCTCGGCCAGCCACATATTCACAGCCTCCCCGAGGACTGGGCCCGGCAGTTGCATCGCAGCCAGCGCACCTTCAATCGCCTATTCCGTCAGCAGACAGGCATGTCCTTTGCCGTATGGCGTCAACAGGCCTGCCTGATGGCTGCTATTCCCAAACTGCTATCCGGCAGTTCCGTTACTCGCACCGCGTTGGAACTCGGCTACGACAGTCCAGCCGCTTTCTCCAGCATGTTTCGTAAGGTGCTTGGCCAATCGCCAACCGCTTTCGTTCAAGCGGCAAATCGCCAGGAGGAAGAGTAACAAGCAGATGGTCCAGGCATTACCAAGCCATTCCGTATTCATCGATTTAAGCCAACAGCCACCCTGAGGATTATCTTCTAATTGAGTGACCTAGAAGCCCTAGGTAGTTGCTCAAACCCTCATCACCGAACACGCATGCTGCTTCCTCCGTCGGACAATTTGTAAAGGCAGCTTTTTCCAGCAGTTCTGCTAGATCCCGCTTTGATGCGGCTCTATCTACTTTATGTGATATCGCGGCATCAGTCATGATGGCTCGCAATACTGCATACAGAAAATAAAAAATTATTCTACATTAGTCTAAAAATGGGCATATTATAGGTTATTTAAGCCTTAAAGCATGTAGCCTGTATGCAGTTATTCTTTTGAGAGAATTAATAGAATGTATACCGAAGAACCCAAGCAGTTGGTGGAATACGCTAGAGAGCGACTGCGTGAAGCGATACTGACTAATCAATTAAAAGCGTCCGATTCGTTTAGCCAAGTGCAGTTGGCGCGTGAGTTCGGCATTAGCCGAACGCCATTGCGGGAAGCAGTACGCCTGCTGGAGCATGAAGGATTAGCCACTGTTAATTTTAATCGTCGCGTCACGGTGTCAGAGTTGACTCCTAAAGATCTCGATTCCCTTTATGCAACACGCATCCTTCTGGAGTCATTAGCGCTACATACCAATATCACCAAAATGGATCAGGCATTTCTTGAAACTTCGCGGCAGCGTCTTCTTGATATGCGAGAGTTCGAAAAGGTTCATGACGTTGAAAATTGGTCAAAAGTACATAGAGAGTTCCATCTTCAGCTGGTGCTGGGCACCGGTGCTCGTATCGATCAACAGATACAGCACTACTTTGACCATTCCGAGCGCTACCGACGCTTATATCTGGGCGACTCAGATCGCAACTGGAATAAAGGCATGTCAGACCACTCAGATCTACAGCATGCGTGCGAAACCGGTGATCGCTTTAATGCCGTCCGAATCCTGACAAAACACTATGAAAGTACAGCCTTCGGTGTGCTTGAAGTGATTGATCCCAATTACTCGCCTGACCTTATGATTGCCGCCAAAACAATGACAAAAGGACTCATTTTCCTTGAATGATTCGATGTTCCATTAACGCCAACACTCACTTCCTTGAAGGAGATAACAACAATGAGAATACTAGATACGATTGAAAAAGTACCCGGTGGCCTAATGGTCATCCCTCTACTTTTGGGAGCATTCGTCAACACGTTTGCCCCTGGGATATTAGAAATTGGTGGCTTTACACAGGCGCTGTTCCGCGATGGCGCTATGGCCGTTATTGGGGTGTTCCTAGTGTGTATGGGGGCTCAACTACCCATTAAGGCCACTGGTGCTGTTGCCGAAAAAGGCGGCGCTATCATGCTGGGCAAGCTCTTTGCTGGCGTGATTATTGGACTTTCGGTAGGTTTTCTGATCCCAGGTGGCATGCTATTGGGGCTGACGCCATTAGCTATTATTGCGGCAATGACAAACTCTAATGGTGGACTGTTTCTTGCGCTTACCACAGAGTTTGGCAACAAGACTGACCGCGGCTCTATCGCTGTTATCGCGATCAATGACGGTCCATTTCTTACATTGGTCGTATTAGGCGCCGCAGGCTTAGCACAAATACCACTACTGGCGGTTGTCGCCGTCATCACTCCTATTTTGATTGGTTTTGTATTGGGAAACCTCGATTTAAAACTGAGAAGTTTCCTTAAGCAGGGAGAGCAACTGCTAATTCCTTTCTTTGCCTTTCCCCTGGGCACCGGGATTGATTTCCGCACACTGATCGAGGCTGGTTCCTCTGGAGTACTGCTAGGTGCTTTAGTGGTAACGATCTCGGGTGGTTGCGCCATGCTGTTTCTATGGGTGGTTCAGGTGCTGCGTCGGCGCCCACCAAAACAACGTAACTTAATCTCGGGCATTGCAGAATCCTCGACGGCTGGCAACGCCGTGGCAACACCTGCCGTCGTGGCGGCGGCCGACCCGGCTTACCAGGCGATCATGGAGGTGGCGACAGCGCAGATTGCTGGGGCCGTTGTGACCACTGCCATACTGACCCCCCTGTTAACGGTTCTGGTTCATCGATGGCAGTTACGTCGGGGAATTGATCCACTGAATGAATACGATGATCCAGAACTCAATGGTACGCCTGCCGTCATCGAACAACAGTCATGAACGTCGGCTTTAAGACTACGAGGTAAGCTTATGGCACTGCAATATTTACTCCCTGCCGAAGGCGATAACGCGGGTATCGCCACGAGACGACTAGAGGCAGGAGAGACTCTAGAGCTTGACGACAACACGGTTACTCTCAAATACCCGGTGCCCCAAGGCCACCGAATTTGTATCAGCCCCATCCTGAAGGGCGAGGCGCTACTGTCTTGGGGCCTCTCATTTGGCACCGCCATCGAGGATATTGCATTCGGTGATTATCTCTGCAATGCCAAGATGCGTGAGGTCTTAAGGGCGCGTCAGCCGGAGGATTACGACGAACAGCTTAAGGTCAATTTCGAGGATAAGGACACTATTGTCGAACGCACACTTCCCGAAGCCCCCAGCTTTGGCAATAACGTTGCTGATATCGTGGATGGTTTGACGTTCCAAGGTTTCTATCGCGGCGAAAGCCGCGGTTGGGGAACACGCAACTATCTGGTGATTATTGGGGCAACTTCACGGTCTCGTAGTGCGGTGCTGGAGGCAGCAGAGCGTCTCCAGGCGAAGTGGCCTGCATACGGTAACTTCGATGGTGTGGTTCCCGTGGTTCACACCGAGGGTGGTGGCCTGGATGTACCTAATAATCGTGACCTGCTGCTGCGTACGCTGGCAGGGTTTGCAACCAATCCAAACAGTGGTGCCGCCATTCTGGTCAACGAGCATGGCTCTTGGTTAACCAATGATGAAATTGCGGAACAGCTCTCTCATCTTGCCTTGCCCGAGGCTGAATATCGGGTTAGCTATCAGATGGCAGATGATGATGGCTTCTTCGACTCTCTTGTCAGTGAGTGCGAGCTGCTGATTCCTCAGGTGGCGTCGTTTGAGCGACAGCCTGCTCCTGTTTCCGGCCTAAAACTGGGGCTGCAGTGTGGGGGCTCTGATGCGTTTTCAGGTGTAACAGCTAATCAAGTATTGGGCAAAGCCGTCCATGAGTTAATCCGGCGAGGAGGAAGTGCCAACCTTGCCGAAACGGATGAGTTGATCGGGGCGGAGCAGTATGTCCTACAAAAAACCGCGAGCAGGAAAACCTTTGAGCGCTTTTTAACGGTTCAACAGCGTTTTAAAGACTATGCCACCGCTCATGGACACACAGCGGAAGGGAATGTGTCAGGCGGTAATATTTATCGAGGCCTGTATAACATTACGCTGAAATCAATTGGTGCAGCGCGCAAAAAGGATCCTCAGACGTATCTCGATTATGTGATTGATTACGCACAACCAATGCGACGCCCAGGTTACTACTTTATGGATAGCCCAGGTAATGACCTGGAGAGTATTGCTGGCCAAGTGGCAGCAGGCGCTAACTTGGTACTGTTCACGACGGGGAACGGCTCCATTACCAATTTTCCCTTTGTGCCCACGCTTAAAATCGTGACCACCCACGAACGCTTTCAGTTGCTTGAATCGGATATGGATTTCGACGCGGGGCAAGTGCTTGAAGGAGAGAGCCTGGAACTCGCCAGTGAACGCCTACGCCAACTACTTCTTGAGACAGCATCGGGGATCCGCTCGAAAGGAGAACATACAGGACAGTACCAAACTCAAATCTGGCGTAATGCCTTCTTCCCCAATGCGACTCAACTGATACCGACCGTTACGGAGTCAGAACAACGATTTAGCGGTGTACCACTGCTGGTTGCTGATCGGGACGATACTCTGGTGCGCACGCGTTCCAAAGGGGCTCCCATGTGCTCATTGGTGCTACCGACCAGCCTTTGCTCTGGGCAAGTCGCCGAACAGATCGCAGCCCATATCAACCAAGGCGGTCATCAACCAACTCGGGAGAAGGCTATCGCCTTACCCCACACAGAGGGGTGCGGCGTATCAGGCGGTCAGTCTGAAGAGATCTTTCGGGATACGATGATTGGCTACGCCACTCATCCGCTCGTCAAGCGTTGCGTCTTCCTTGAGCATGGCTGTGAGAAAACACACAACGACTACTTTCAGTCGGCGCTTAATGATCGTGGCATTGCTCCTGGCCAGTTTGACTGGGCGAGTATTCAGCTTGAAGGGGGCATTTCGGCTGTTAGCCAGCATGTTGAAAAGTCCATCTCTAAGCCGTCCCCATCGACTGAATGGCCGCAATTGCCTCTCCATGTTGGCCTAACGACCAGCCCCGGCATAGGCCATGACGCTTTACAACGGTTGGCGGATCTCACGCATCGGCTCCTCTCGAAAGGGGTGGGCGTGGTGCTGGCGGCGAACGACCCGTTGCTTAAAGAGGCGGCTTTTTGTGACAGGCTAGCTATCTATCATGCTCGGCCCACACTGGCTTATTCTCAGCAGTCGACCCATGCAGGGCTGCAGGTAATGGATTGCAGTACATCGGATTGGCTTGAAATAGCGACTGGCCTGGGAGCAACCGGCTGCCGTTGCTTGATCACAGTGCCCACTAACTACCCATATCAGCCTCACCGGTTCATTCCCACACTTCAACTTTCACCTACGGGGCAGGATAAACACTTCGATGGCTGTCTCGTGACGCCAGAGGAAGAGAGTGCTGAAGTTTTGACTGAACAAATCATCGACACACTGGCTGGTGACTACACTCCCCTGCGTCAGGCGGCGCCTAACGTGGGCTTCCAAATCTCTCGAGGGCGCTTCGGCGTCTCCCTGTAACCATGGTCATTTCACGTGGCCGATAATATCTATTGACGAGGACTTCAATGAAAGTTGCTAATATTCAAGGCAATGCCTGTCTTATTCTTGATCAACACTTAGCGTGTAATATCGCTGATGAAAGTAACGGCCAGTTTGGTCCCACTATGCCGGATCTGTTTACTCAGTGGGAGGCCTTCAGTCAGTGGGCTGCTTCGCATACCCCAAGCATTACGTTTGAGTGGAATGAATCCGAACTTGAGGCCGTCTCGCCCCGGCCTAGTCAGGTCTTTGCGATTGGCCTTAACTATGATGAGCACTCAAAAGAAACGGGCATTGGCATTAACCATGAGTTTCCGCCCGTTTTTCCCAAGTGGGCTAGCAGTATTGCTAACCCTAATGGCACAGTATCTGTACCGGAAGATAGCCATATAGATTGGGAAGTGGAGCTCGTGGCAATTATCGGCCAGCGAGCATCCAACGTGACTCGAGAGAACGCAATGGAGTATGTGGCTGGCTTTGCCGTAGGTCAGGACTTCTCAGACAGACAACTTCAATTTATCGGTGACGCTCCGCAGTTTGGTCTCGCCAAGTCGTGCGCTGGATTTGCCCCCGTGGGGCCATACATTGTAACGCCCAATGAGCTGGCCAATATGGGCGAGGCTGCCATTACCTGCGAGGTAGATGGCGTTGTGAAGCAAGCTGGCACACTCAATCAAATGATCTTTCCAGTGGCGGATATTCTCGCCATTTTAAGTAAGATCGTCACCCTTAACCCCGGCGACCTAGTGTTTACTGGAACGCCTTCCGGTGTGGGGTACGCACGCAAGCCGCAAGAATTTCTGCAACCGGGCAGCTGCATTGTTAGTACGATCGAAGGAATTGGTAGTATCCAGCAGCAAGTGGTGAGCCGTTAGACTCACTGTATTATCTAAATGATGGAACCATGAAGGACAATTCATTTCCAACAATGCAATAAAAAGACTTTAAGTCTGAATAACTAACGGTTACGGCCTATAAGCTAGATCAATAAACTTTATAGGCCGTTACGACTTGTCGAAGTAACGTCGTCCTATTCTCTTTAGCAACTGGGTTTAGAGTCAGATGCGACTTTCGCTTGTTTTATTCCCCAGTCGCTCCCCATAGGCTGAAGAAGCCAACCCACCACGACTCTGCCTCGGCTTTTTCATCATAACCCCCAACGCCACATTTTAATCACCACCTTGGCGTGATACAAACTGGTAAACAAGGTCCTGTTTACGTTATGACAGCATAGGGAAAGCTCGCAGAATAGAGGTCTCGACACCACTTAACTGCCAGCCTGGCATGGCTAATGCTCATGAATGACGAGCTACAACCTATCTTCCGTGCGCTTGTGTAGGACCCTGATGTTGAACGGCTATTCATTGATGGTTCCCACGTCAAGGTGCACTAAGACAGCACAGGGGCTGCTACAGAAAAGGCGGCAAGTCATTGCCAAGCCTCGCCAAAATTCACCTTGCCGTTGTCGCTTATACGCTCCCAACGCTTTCAGGATAACGGGGCGTGAAGTACATCACAGTGCGAAGGTCTCTGCGTTGATAAACGACTCCATCTCCGAGAACGGCCTCTCCCAAACCATCGCATTCAAATGTTCTTCTGACAATCCGAGGGCATACCAAGCTGCTGCCAGATGAGCCGATTACCGAACCTATTCGAATCAATTTATGAGCCGATTACGGGTTATATTCGGCTCATAGGCTAACAGCCGCTAAAATCAGACCACAAAGGGAATTGCACTATAGCGCTAAGCGCTGGAATTAAAGCTCTTTTCGAACGATCTCCGTCCCGGCACTCAAGGCACTGAGCTTGCCTCTGGCCACCGAGCGAGACAGCGGCGCCATGCCACAGTTGGTGCACGGGTAAAGCTTATCGGCATCAACGAATTGAAGTGCCTTTCTAAGTGTTGCGGCGACCTCTTCCGGCGTCTCGATGGTGTTGGTGGCGACGTCGATGGCACCCAGCATCACCTTCTTGCCGCGCAGAAGTTCGACCAGCTCGATGGGCACGTGGGAGTTCTGGCACTCCAACGAAACAATATCGATGTTGGATTTTTGCAGCCGGGGGAAGACTTCTTCATATTGCCTCCACTCCGATCCCAGCGTTTTTTTCCAATCCGTATTGGCTTTAATGCCGTAGCCATAACAGATATGGACAGCCGTTTCGCATTTGAGCCCTTCAATGGCTCTTTCCAAGGCGGCGATTCCCCAATCATTCACCTCGTCGAAGAATACGTTGAACGCAGGTTCGTCGAACTGAATGATATCGACTCCCGCCGCCTCTAGCTCCTTGGCTTCCTGATTGAGCGCTTTAGCGAATTCCCACGCCAGCTTCTCACGACTTTTATAGTGATCGTCATACAGCGTGTCGATCATGGTCATCGGACCCGGTAGCGCCCACTTGATGGGCTTGTCGGTCTGGCGGCGCAGGAACTTGGCGTCCTCGACGAAGACCGGCTTATGGCGGTTGACCGCATCCACGACCGTCGGCACGCTCGCATCGTAGCGGTTACGAATTCTCACGGTTTTGCGCTTTTCAAAATCGACGCCGCTAAGATGCTCGATAAAGGTTGTCACGAAATGTTGACGCGTTTGCTCGCCGTCGCTGACGATATCGATACCGGCCTGCTGCTGTTCCTGCAGCGACACGCGCAGCGCATCTTGTTTACCTTCAATCAACGCCTCGTCTTCAAGTTTCCAGGGCGACCAAAGGGTTTCGGGCTCGGCAAGCCAGGAAGGTTTGGGCAGGCTGCCCGCCGTCGAGGTGGGTAAGCGTTTACTCATGAGTCATCATCCCGTGCATTTGATTAGTTAAAGCGAGCCGTTGGAAGACCACTGCTCAAGCATCGCCTGATAGGGTTTGATGAAATGCTCTTCAGCAAATTTCCCCTGCTCGGCGGCCAACTGGCTACGTTCTTCTCGGTCGTAGACGATTTGGGTCAGCGAATGATCCGGGTTCTTCAGATCGGGCTGATAGACATTGCCCGCTGCCGCATTGGCGTTGTAGATCTCGGGCCGGTAAATCTTCTGAAAAGACTCCATGGTGCTGATGGTGCCGGCAAGCTCAAGATTGGTGTAATCGTTGAGCAGATCCCCAGAAAAATAAAACGCCAGCGGGGCAGCACTGTTGGCAGGCATAAAGTAGCGAACCTCAAGCCCCATCTTCTTGAAGTACTGCTCGGTCAGCGACGACTCGTTCGGCTGATACTCAACGCCCAATACGGGATGCCGATTATCGGTGCGGTGATAAACCTTGTTATCGGAAACGCTCAAGCAGATGACCGGGGGCTTGTCAAAATGCTCTTGGTAAACCGAGGAGTTCACGAAGCTCTTGAACAGGTTGCCGTGCAGCACGCCAAAATCGTCCGGGATGCTGAAGCTCGACTGGTGCTTATTGTGCTCGGTTAGCCGCACGCTGAAATCGTAATCGCGCACGTAGGAGGAAAAGTTGTTACCCACGATGCCTTCAATACGCCGACCCGTTTGCGTATCCACAAAGCGGGGTTTGAGTATCTCGATGATTTGAAACGGCTGGCCCTGGCCGTCAGCACCCACCGCCATATTCACGGAGACGATATCGAGCTCGACGCTGTAACGACGCCCTTCCGGGTTGTCCCAATGCACCAGCGCATTGAAGCGGTTATTGATCATGTCCAGCGTATTACGCAGGTTTTCTCGCCGCCTCTCGCCCCGGGCTAGATTGGCGAAGTTGGTGGTAATACGCGTATTGTCCGACGGACGATAATTCTCATCGAAGCCGATACGCTGGATAGTAAATGCGACGTCGTTATTCATCATCTCGCCTCCAATAGTAAAAATCGAACCGGTTCTTCGCTTCTGCGGAACGGCCCAATATTTAAAAACCGGGCGGCTTTACAGCTTTTAAGCCTGACAGCCTTATTCATGAGAAGCTGGCAGGCTCTATAACGAAGAGTACTGGGGATTTTATACAGGAGCACAAAGATGAATAAAAATGGTCTTATTTCATGGGAAGTTTAGAAAAATTCATAATAGGATGGAAACATAGCTTATTAGTCACTTAAGGCGAATACACAGACTGCCGCCGTGCTAGAGGCAACTGGCGCCAGCCAGTTTTCTGCTAAGGATGAGCCTTTGTTTGCATAAGCGTTACAGTCCAGCGCAGAATCAAGAAATCCGAATAAACGCGAGCCCTGCCAGGAAAAAACACCCTATGTCTCTGCACGTTTGGCTGACGTTTTTCATTGCCTACCTTTTGATTACCCTCTCACCGGGCCCTAATGTGCTCCTGGTCATTCGTAATACGCTTCGGTATGGCGCAACCGGTACGGTAATCGCGCTAAGTGGCAACCTTCTAGCTCAATTGATCACTATCCTGCTGGTGGCCTTGGGGGTGGGTACGTTATTGAGCACGCTACCGGTGGCGTTCACGGTATTGAAAATCGTCGGAGCGGCCTATCTTATCTATCTTGGTGTGGCCCAATGGATGGCTTCTTTCAAGAACAACCCGGCGGCCAGCCCGGTGGTCAGCGATGTGACATCAAGGCGCCCCTCTCTATGGCTGGAAGCGTTTCTAGTCTCTATCAGTAATCCCAAGACCCTACTGTTTCTATCCGCCTTTCTGCCGCAGTTCCTTGATCACACGACAGGCTTGACCCGCCAATTCGCCCTCATGTACCTCACCATCGCGCTGATCGTGATCGGCGTACACTCAAGCTACGCGCTAGCGTTGCGGCGGCTAGGACATCACTTCCAAAGCCAGCGATGGAAAGTGGCGTTCAGTCGTGTCAGTGGCACGCTGTTTATCGGCATGGGTATTCGGCTGGTCGGTAGCCGCGCGTAAGGTATAAGGTCCACGTATCAAGAGTGTTGATTAGCCACTGCACAATAGACAAGGGAGGCCTTTCACCCAAACAGCACCGCATAACGCGTGCTGCGCCCGCCACCACCCAGCTTATATAGGCAACATTTTGCTACCAGCTCGGCCATGTCCCGTGTGGCGGTGGCCTTACTCACCTGTTTTGTCACTTTAACCCGATCCGCTACTCTAGCAGCGCTTCAAGTCTGTCTCGCTGCTCAGCATGCTTGTCCGCATTCTCGTATTTTAGCTTTTCCAGATTGATTAGTTTCCAGCGCACGGCAGGTAAATCAGCCGCCTGAAGGCGGTCAATGGCAGCGAAGTCGGGAGTGCCATCGTGCAGACTCAACAAGAATCTTCTGGTGCTTTCATCAAAGCGGGACTGAATATCCGCAATCAGTCGTTTGCGAGTACCTACAAGCTTTTCAAGACTGAATGAAGTCTTGGTCATGCCCTCGAATTCTCGAGCATAAGGCTGGTCTAGATCGATCAGATTCGGGTTCAGAAGCTCATGTGCGGGGCGCGATGAACTCGCGATATAGATAAGAAAAGTGCGAAATAGGTCGTCTGTCAGGCCTTCATTATCATAGAGCAGCTCCACATCAAAAAGATCGCGCGGATGCTGGCGATCTACGGCTGCATGCAACTTGCCGCCAAACAAGTCTTCAAACGAGACTATCTGCATTTCCGCGTAGCCAAATTCATCCTCAACGGTTTCGGAGACGTAGCGCATTTCAGGGTCGTGAACAACGCCGCGTGTGACAGGTGACGTCTCAAGCTTTACCTCCACACCATCTAAGCGGACAAGAAGCCGGGTAGCACCGCCGCCGCCGCCTTGTATGCGTTGTGTTTTTGCGCCTGCAATACCACGTTCGATGGAAGCCGCAATGCGGCCCATCGCATCATTGATCTCAAGAAGGCTTTCACTTCGGTCTTTAATCGGCAAGTAGGTCAGGTCAATATCGACTGACAGGCGAGGCAAGTCACGATAGAACAGATTAATCGCCGTACCGCCCTTTAGTGCAAACACCTCTTCCTTGGCGACATGGGGAAGAATACGCACAAGCAGCCTGACTTGGGCTTCATAGGTTTCACGGGCCATCGTGGCTCTCCCTTCTTATAAATTCTTCGGGCACCACGATGCGGTACCGGGGGTGTATTTTTCCACCCTTGACCAACGCGCGATCGCCGCTGCCGAGGTTGAACTCTGCTGGGTCGAGGCGCTTGCGCCAAGGGTGGCCGTGGCGATCCGCAAAGACAAAGAACAGGCGCTTAACTTTGATCTTCTTGCAGCTATGCAGCAGTGCCGATATCGTCCTCGGGCGCAGGGTCGTCAGGCTCTCGAACACCATATCGAGATTGTGAAAGCTTTCATGGTCAGGCAATTCATTCATGGCCTCCATAATCGCCCTTTCGGGCGCTGACATCTTCAGTTCCCATTCCCAAGGCAACGTGTCGGTTACGTCCGTATTGATCTTTTTCAGGCCGAGCGCCGGGTCGGAAAATAGCGATGTGCTGCGGGCTTCTATGGGTACATTCAATGACAGTTGGGTCAACCAGTTCGGTATGCTTTCACCGTAAACCCAGACAGGGGCGTTACTACCGAGCCGCAGATAGTGGTCATAGCCCTGTTGGCTTAAGGCGGTGATGCCACCCACATGAACCTCGTAGCCCATCAGGTACTGAAGCGAGAGAAGGCAGTTCTTCCAGTCAAGCGTGTCTGGCACACTCGAACTTGATACTGGGCGGCGAAAGACGCCGCGATGGACACGTTCCAACCAGCCGCCGTTGACATACTTACGGGCAAGAAAACGGCTGACACCGTGGCGTTCGAGCCAAGCAGAGTCGACCATGAACCCTTTAGCCGTAGCCCCAAGAACGCTCTTTAATTTTTCTTCTTTATGTGTACTCATAGTTCACAAAGTAGCATTTAACTAAAGAAGCCGCCACATTCTCTTCGAGATAATTAGATTTTGTGTACTCACAGTACACAAATTATCAATTTTATGAAGAAAAAGTGACGAGACGAGTCACGAGTTTGAAAGAGAGTCTGACACCTTCGCAACGCCTCTCTCGTCGTCGACCGGCAGCCTGGGACATGACACAGGGGCAACTCTGAATAGTGATCTATGTGTCAATCAAGCACTCGTCAATCAATGAAATTGGACGCGCAAAAAGTTATTATCCCGCTACATAGTTTTCTGCTGAAATCATACGCTTCTACATTCTCTCATTGGACACGCTATGCATAACCTTTGGATTCCCGTCGTCGCCATTTTCGTCGTTGCGGGCCTGATATTCGGTGGCCAGGCCTATTCCGAGGCCCAGCGTGATGCCCACATCGCCGAGATGATTTCGGAGCGTCTTGAGAGCCAAGCACCGGCCAAAATCTCCAATCTGGCGACTGTCAACAAGGGCTATGGGGTGTGCGGCGACTATGCGCTTGCAGGCGCCGAATCCGATCGTTTCTACTACAACAGCAACACCAAGCGACTGGCGCTCGGCACCGATGCCCCGCTGTATCAAGACAACTGCAAGCGCGTCGCTTATTGATCCATTGGAACCTGTTCACGACCTGTTAAGCAGTCATGTGATTGCGCCCGGCGCTGCGCGGATTGTCGAGCAAATGAAGTCGCGGCCGCACCTATGCCGAATGTGCCTTCTTGATAGGGATGAAGTGCAGTACACCCACCACCACCGAGCCCACCAAAAAGCCTATCACCGCTGAGCACAACGTATTGAAACTCCAGCCCAGCAAGCCGCCCAAGGCACCGGTGGCCTCGCTAATCCTATGCTCAATATGATGTACCCATTCATAGGGGGCGTTGAACCAACCCGTGCCATCCGCCCCCAGGTTGGCCATCAGGATATGTCCTCCCACCCAGAGCATGGCGATGGTACCCACCACTGCGATGGTCGCTAGCACCTTGGGCATGGCCGTGACCAGACCACGGCCCAGTTTCTGCATGCCCGAACTGTCCCGCTGGGCGAGCTTCAGCCCGAAATCATCCATCCTGACCAACATCGCCACCACGCCATACACCAGAACAGTGATGACAAACGCAACCACCACCAGGCTCACCATCTGCGACCAGAATCCCTGATGGGAAACAGTAGAAAGCGCGATCACCATGATTTCGGCGGACAGAATCAGGTCGGTGCGAACGGCACCACTCACGATCTTTTTCTCGGCTTCAGGCCCCTTCTCTACCGCAGGCTTGTCGTCGTCATGCTTGCCAGAAAGCTTGTGCCAGACCTTCTCAGCGCCCTCAAAGGCTAGGTAGCTGCCGCCCACCATCAGGATGATCGGCAATAGCGCGGGCAAAAAGTGGTTCAACAGCAGCGCTGCCGGTAGGATAAAAATCAGCTTGTTGCGGATCGAACCCAGCGCGATTTTCTTCACAATCGCCAGTTCACGCTCCGCTGCCACACCCTGCAAATATTGCGGTGTTACCGCCGTATCATCCACCACCACCCCGGCCGCCTTCGCCGTCGCACGCCCAGCGGCGGCACTCACATCGTCCAATGATGCGGCGGATAACTTCGCCAATGCGGCAATGTCATCCAATAATCCTATCAAGCCGCCTATGGCCATGGATGTTTACTCCGTGAATAACAGTTGCTGATAGTAAAGCACATAGCGGGTTGGCGAATGGCCTCATTTGCCTCATAGGGCAGCGCAAACAATGCCTCGCCAGTGTTTTTTATCGCCAAAGCATGGGAGTCATTGCGCTAGCCAGTATCAGCAGAAGGTTTAATTTACTCTCACTTTGATCACTCATAGTGACTAAAATACACTTCTTATAAACCTCCACCGCCCACTAATGCATCCGAATGGCCTTATGCTCCTTCTGTCTGATACGCTAATAGGGCCAAAGGCACATTCCGAAGAGCAAACGTATGGGTTTGAAAAAGTCAGACTATTAAGCCGCAACAACTTTCCTTTCTTGTTGTTGCGTCTGCCTGCCTAAACCACTTCCTTAAATGTAGGCCGCCGCCAAATAATCTTATTTTCGCTGAGACTTTATTGTGCTTAATAAGAATCCTCGACTGTGGAATTACAACCTGCCGATAGCACACATGATTGGAAGGACTCGAGCTGCCACCTCAGTTCTAACAAATCTTATTGGGATGATAATACATCTCATACCAACTATATTCGCTACTAATTCTGCTTCTATCCTCTACTCGACCTGGGGAACTTGCATAGTATACGGAGGGTTAATAACATGGATTTTAAACTGACATAACAAAAAAACTATTTGTGAACAAAAAAAGGAAGGAGACATGATCTACGAGCAGCTTATTCCTTAAACCTTATACTCTCATCCACTATATTTAGAGACTGAAAATAGTGTAAGCTACGTATTTAGCCAAGTACCACCTCATCGCAACCACTGTGGCCTAAAACAGACAAGTTTTACCCTAACATTTAAATAACGTGGAATCCGGGCATGTGTAAAGAAGTCCAGCTGAGAAGAATCAAAATAGACTTGAGCGGAATAGTGCAATTCTCAGCTCTTCTAGGTGTGGTTTTACATCTTATCTTTATATATTTTTATTTTCACTTAATTGGGCGTACCGATCTTTTTATTGCCTCCCTGACGGAAAACAATTCTTTTGTATATCTTATAGCGTTCGGGACAATATTTGGCATGGTAGCGTTTGTACTTTTCTCCATCCCATCATTTATATTAATACTCTCTAACCACATGTTTAGAGCCTACATTCCATCTGGAAAAGAAAAAAAGTACAAAAATTTCCTTTTAGTTTCTTCTGTATCTTTCGTGATAATCATCTCCCTTTCTCTACTGCTATCAATTTACTTCAAAATAGAAATTGGTGATAACTTTTATTCTTGCCTATCGCTTCTTTTAATTTCTGCATTCGCCTATATTTCACTAAGGAAATATATTAAAAAGCACATAAAAAAAGATGAACTAAAACACCATAATACCATGAAGGTAAATTTGGAGAGATTAGGCGTTTCTGCTTTATCTGGTTTCTTTGTCCTGTGCGCCTCTCTATACACAATATTTGTGGCCAAAGCAACTTTGCAATTAAGTGCTTGGGATGGAAGCAATTATGATACATACAAATCTATTTTTTATATCACCACCGGCGTGCTAGCAACTTTTATACCAGCTTTTTTTTATTTTCTTCCAAACGATAATGAGTTTAAAAAGAAAATTCAGGCCGTAACATTTGGAATATTTTTGTTTTCAGTCGTTCTGATATTAATTATACCAGCAACGGCTGGTGTTGCAGCTTTTAATGTGGCAGGTTTACTAGGTATGAATGACTCTACTAACAGAGTCTACTACTTGCCTGACATAAACTCTCGTCGAGTTTTCTTGGACAAGACGTGGAGAGCGAAGGAAGATAAATATAGCAATGATGAATACATAGTTGCTAAACAGCTGTACTCTGCCGGTGGTTCTGTACTACTTTGTAATAAAGATACTGTTTTTAAGCCTGAGGAAGTTGAAAGCCTTAGGAAAGTAGCAGCATCATGCCTTATGGTAGAAAGCTCCTGGTTAATAAAAATTAACAATGAATAGTAATCTTCATACGGCTCTGGCCTTAAAATTATTTTGAATCGTGCTTAATATTTTAGGGTTAAACCGCCTTTCACGCTTATGAACCCAGCTATAAATTGACGTTGACTAATGGGCAAAGAAGATAGAAAAATCGGCAGGCCAATAAAACTGGCCCACCGCTTTGATAAATTAGACTTTAACTATTCTGCTTGAGAGGTTGCAACCGTTGGGCCAGACATTAATGCAATAGTAGCGGTACCCAGAGCTGTCGCAACAGCGGCGAATAGATAGATCTCATTAAGCCCAGATGTCGACAGCACGATAGCTCCAAGCATTGCACCAAGTCCTATCGCCGCATTAAAAATGGCGACATAAATTGCAGAGGCCGGTAGAGCGTCATCACCAGCTTCCTTAAGAATCCAAGTCTGGAATCCCACCAAAACAGCGCCGATGCCTCCACCCCAAATAATAAGCATTAATACCGTGCCCCATAGGCCCATAACATCCGATAACATAGACAACAGCCACAGAGCTGCCGAAGCGAGGCAAAGGGCAACCATCAGAACCGATTTGAGCCAGCGGTCGATCAAGCTAGCGGTCACCACATTTGCTGCCAATCCAGCACCACCAAACGCCAGAAGTAAATACGCAATCACTGATGGCGTGATCTCGCTTTGCCTAACAAGGTAGGGCTCGATGTAAGTGAATGCCATGAAATGAGAGGTAACTACAAGCGCAGTGGCGGCAAAGATACACATAAAACGCTGATTAGATAGAACACGTCCCATGGCAGCGGCACCGAAACCTTCGTTCCCAGGAAGCTTAGGCAGTGTGGCGAAACACACGACTGCGACACCAAATGACAATACCGCGACAGCAGTAAAAGCTGCACGCCAACCATTGAGAGAGCCCAACAAATTCGCTAGCGGCACGCCCAGCACGCTGGCAGCCGATACGCCTCCAAAGATGATGGATGTGGCAAGTCCTACGCGATGGGGAGGCACAATCTGAGCACCGATAGTACCGATCATTGCCCAGAAGGCACCATGTGCTAACGCACCAATCACTCGCGCGCCCATGAGCGCAGGGAATGTTTCAGCCATGGCGGCAACCCCACTGGACAGAGCAAGGATTAACATCAGGCAAACTAAAAGTGGACGCCGCGGCATGCGGGAAAGAACGACAGCAGAAAAAAGCGCAGCTGCAACAGCTATCCATGCATAGAGAGTAACAATCAGGCCCGTCTGCGAAGTAGACGTTCCGAGAGAACTACCGATATTAGAGAGCAAACCAATCGGCGCCAGCTCCGTGGTAACAATAGTGAAGCTACCTACGCCAAGAGCCGTTACAGCCACCCAGTCTTGCCAAGTTGTTTTTTGAGCAGACATGCCAACCTCCTTTTCTCTGTTCAAAAAAGTTAGACGGACGTGAAGGCGGATTTCGCCGCTGTAATAGCATTCATCGACGCGGGGATACCCGCATAGACCGCCACCTGCAGAACGATTTCGACAATCTCTTCACGAGTTACCCCAGTATTCAACGCGGCTCGCATGTGAAACTCGAGCTGCCCCGGAGCCGTACCCATTGCTGCGAGCATAGCGATAGTGAGCATTTCGCGCGTATGTAGCGAGATCCCTTCACGAGCCACTACATCGGTAAAAGCAAAACCCAGTAGTATCTCAGTTGCGTCGTCGTGAAACTCATCAAGATTTTGCGCAACGCGTTCAGGTGCACTAGGCTCAAGCCTCTCAAGGAGGGATAACGCTTGGGTACGTCGATTAGAAGTCGGAACACTCATACGTTCACTCCTTTCATGCCTTCTGAGGTGTAGCGTTCGCCTATTACAGGCAACGATGCCGTGGCCTTTTCGAGTTGCCGCTGCTCGTCCACACTGAGCGTGATGCTCGCTGCAGCGACATTCTCTTCGAGATAGTGCAGTTGCTTGGTGCCGGGTATCGGCACGATGTCTTGCCCTTGTGCCAATAGCCAAGCCAGCGAGAGCTGGGCAGGTGTGCAACCCTTATGCTCTGCCAGTTCAGCAATCACGTCGGCAATTCGCCGGTTGGATCCAATCGCTTCCTTTGCAAAACGAGGTAAATTAGCGCGAAAATCATCATTGTCGAGTTCAGCGGTGTTTTGAAACCGGCCAGTTAGGAATCCGCGGCCAAGCGGAGAATAAGGAACGAAGCCAATACCTAGATCACGACAGGTCGGCAACACGGCTCTCTCTACTTCGCGCGACCAAAGAGAATATTCAGTTTGCACTGCAGTGATAGGATGTACTGCATGAGCACGACGCAGAGTTTCAGCGCTGACTTCACATAAGCCTATACGAGCAATTTTCCCAGATTGGACAAGTCGCTCCAGCCCACCAATGGTCTCTTCGATCGGTTCTTCAGGATTGATGCGATGAATATAGTAAAGGTCAATTTGTTCCACACCGAGCCGACGAAGCGAGGCTTCACAAGACTGGCGCGCATAGTCAGCGCTATTATCCAAAGTCCGTTTGTACTCCCCTGGGTCGCGCACAATGCCGAACTTGCTTGCAATTCGAATTTGAGACTTGCTACGTGAAAGGAACTTTCCAATCAGCTCTTCGTTATGATGCGGCCCATACATATCTGCTGTATCAAAAAAGTCGACCCCAAGCTCTACAGCTCGCTCCAAAACCCGCAAAGACTCACTATCATCTCGAGGCCCATAGAACTCGCTCATACCCATGCAGCCCAAACCAATTGCCGAAACGGTGAAGTCTTTTCCAAGCGTTCGCTTTTTCATAACGACCTCCTTAATCATGGAGGTTACAGCTTGACAGGATCAAAAAATGGAAAAAATGCAAGATATTGACAAAGAGATTTCCATTATCGGAAATAGCATGCCCCGAGGACTGGTTTGGGACGATACTCGGGCATTTCTTGCCGTAGCGCGCTGCGGAACGCTGAGTGCGGCTGCTTTGGAACTCAACATTGGCATAGCGACACTCTCACGTAGAATCGAGCGGCTCGAAACTGCCCTGAAACTTCCTCTTTTTATACGTCAGCAATCGGGCTACCAGTTAACTGAGGATGGCGCCGATCTCGTAGAGAAGGCTGAAGTAATGGAAGCGGCTGCACAGGCTTTCTCATCGGGCGCGGACACTCAAGCGCAGATAAGTGGTCAAGTGCGGCTAGCCACAGCCGAAAATCTGGCTACGGAGTTAATACTGCCAGCACTCCCGGCATTTCGAGCGGAATATCCAGAGCTTTTAGTGGAAGTTGTGACTGATATCTCGACCATTAATTTGCATCGAAGAGATGCCGATCTTGCGGTACGGATGGTTCGACCCGAAAGGGGCAATGTCACTCTGCGCCGTCTGGGTACCTTAGGGTACGGCCTTTATTGCAGCCCGGACTACGAGTCACGCCGAGAATTAAACCCTGATCAGGGTGACTACGATACGGATACCTTTATCACTTGGGGGGAGATGCAGACACATCTTCCTGGCGCTCAATGGGTAGAGCGGATTCTACGAGGACGCAAACCAGCCCTGACCACGACTTCACTTGCTACACAAGTATCCGCAACTAAGGCGGGGCTTGGGCTTGCCGTGCTGCCTCACTTCATTGCACGCGATAGGGGACTAATCTGCATCGACTCAGACATTGGGGTCGACCAGCCAATCTATCTAGTTATCCAAACAGACCTTGCAAGATCGCGGCGTGTCAGAGCACTTGCTGACTTTCTCACAGATTTGGTGGCTCGACATCATGAACGGCTCAGTGGATAAGCGACGTATCTGCTTACCATTCAAATTCTCCTCCCCATAGATTTAGCCAGCATAAGGATGTTGGTCATCAATATTTTCCATTTTTGAAAAACTAATTAAGAAAATTTGTTAAAGACTGACCTTTCTAAAAGTCGCAATCTTTCCATGGCACTCCGACGGAATTGGCGAGTTTAAACATTCCATTCTCGTTGAGAGCTTTATCTAACTGCAACGATTCGCCATGGAGAAACCTATGCCTTCTCAAACCCTTTTGATTTCTCGGTATTTCGTAAAATCCGGTCAGGCAGACGCACTCGCTACCAAATTAGGAGATAATGAACTCACGGCTTTGACTGCCACAACTATGTCGATTGCTCAGAAATTCTCAGAGTATCTTGTCGGAGACGTACGCCGAGAGCTGCTGGATTTTATTGAAGCACCCAAAGATATCGCCACACTTCTTCCAACAACCCCCTACATTCAATTAAGACATGTTGAGGTCAAGCCAGAGGCGATGGACGAATACCGTCAGTGGCGCGAAGAGACGATCTTCGATGTAGTGCGTAATGCAGACGATGTTCAAGCCTTCCTAGCGTATCACTCTGTGATCAGCGGACAGCCCGGTGTGATGTTTGTCTCAGGTTTCTCAGCGAACCCCGAAAGCTACAACGCGGTTTTTGCCTCGGATCGCTATCTTGAAATCGTCCAGCAGGCTGGCGATCAATATATCACTGGTGGTTCAGAGGGGCTTTACACTAAAACCTATCGGGCGCTACCACACTTGGCAGCCTAATGGAATATGAAAAGCTTTTAGGAGGTTTACATGACCTGCGAAACTTTGATTCTTGTTTCAGACAAGTTTGTCGACTTTACCGCCGACAAGAAGGCCATTACAGTTAGTCAACTCAACGCTATGCTCGAGATTCCCGAGCACATTCTTCCGGGAACATTAAAGCTGATACCGGGACTGGGTCTCTCAGATAACGACATAGAAGAACTAACCACCAAGATCAATGCTCACCGCATTTCACCTCATCGCTGGGATGCCACTGCACTCGCATTTCGTCCTCGCCCAGCCCAGCCTTGTCTATCTCACAAGAGATTTCCACACAACACGCTAATAGGTACCCCTCATCAGCTGGACGAGAACCGTTTCCGAATGGATCTCTGCATTGACGAAAATTCTGAGCTGATGGGGGATCACCAGACAGGACAGCATGTTCAGGGCATGGTGTTGATAGAAGCATCGCGCCAAGCCTTCCTGGCAGTGACTGAAACCTTCTTCAAAAATGATACTGAGGAAAGTGTTTATTTTGTCATTAACTCCATGACAACAGAGTTTAAGGGATTCGTATTCCCGGTCTACTCGCATATTGATTATCGGATAGTTTCGAAAGACATCAACGAACGGCGAAAAAAATTCTCTGTGGAAATCGATACCATCCAGGGTGGAGATGTGCGTACCAGATCTTCAATCTCATTCACTGTGTACCCTGACTGGATCATCTCTGAGCGTGAGGCTGCCTTAGCGAGAGACACTGCCAAGGTATTCCTTAGTGAATTCCAACAACCTTCCTCGATTACTGTCGCGGAATGAAGTTTTTGAATGAAGTAGGTCGGGTCTATATGTCCCGACCTACTCGCAGGAGGGTTAATATGCAAACACAGACCTACCAGTTGAGCCTAACGACGCAAGGCCCCCTTTACCCACCCAGTGAGGTAATGGACGAAAACGGGAACTTCATCGTCATCGGCGCTATAAGCCACCTCAATTCTGCAGGCGGCTGCAAAACTCAATGGGGCTGCGCGATCGTCTCAG